>NZ_JBEZFT010000045.1:9798-54226 GCF_040649595.1 Kribbella sp. NPDC048915
CATCCGCGGACTGGCGCGGAGCGTCGTACCGCGCATCCGCGGACTGGCGCGGAGCGTCGTACCGCGCATCCGCGGACTGGCGCGGAGCGTCGTACCGCGCATCCGCGGACTGGCGCGGAGCGTCGTACTGCGCATCCGCGGACTGGTGCGGGGTGGGCTGAGCGGTCCAATGGGTCTGCTCAGGGGCGGGCGGCGGCGTTGCGGACGGCTGGGCGGCAGGCTGCTCGGAAGCCGGCGGTTGGGCGGTGGCGGACGACGTGCCCGTGGGGTGCTGATGTGGTGTGGGGGTCGGCTGGTGCTGGCTGTTCATGTGCTGCTCGTACCGCTGCGCCGGAGTCAGCGGAACCGACTGAACTTGCGCCTGTGTCTCGCCCGGCTGCACCCCACGTCCCTCCGCGGTTTGCTGCCCCGAGGCCTGGTCGGACTCAGCGGCAGCCGGCTGGGCAGGTGCCTGCTGGACGGGTGCCGGCTGGACGGGTACCGGCTGGACGGGTGCCGGCTGGGTGGGTGCGGGTTGGCTGGGTGCGGGCTGGGTAGGTGATTGGCGGGGTGGGGGTGGAGTCCGGCGCGGAGGTCCGGGCTGGGACTGGGCCTCCAGGACAGCGCGGGCCTCGGCCTGCAAGCGGGCGTACTCGTCGGCGGCGGCCTGGCTGGTGCGTGGGAGTTCGCTGGTCTCCGGCTCGTCGTCCGGCTCTCCGATCAACTGCTCACCGGACGCTCCACCGGATACCTGCGGGCCGCTTCGCTCGCCGGTCTGCTCACCGCGATCGTCGGCGCCACCGCGGGGCGGCGTAGCTGCAGCCGGAACGGACGCCCCAACGGCGTCCGCCGCAGTAGGCGCCGCCCCGGGCGCGCTGCTCGGCGTACCGGCGTCGTCCGGCGCACCCGCGGCAGGGGTGGAGTCCATCGGAGCCTCGGATGCGGCGCCACCGGGCTGACCAGCCGCAGGCTCGGCGGCCGAGGGTTCAGCGGCCGAGGACACAGTTGCGGAGGACACAGTTGCGGAGGACACAGTTGCGGGGGGCTCAGCTGCGGAGTGCTCAGGGGCGGAGGGCTCAGGGGCGGAGGGCTCGGGGGTGGTGGGTTCGGGGAAGTCGCCGCCGACCAGGATGGGTGGTTGGGTGCCCGTGTCGTCGAAGTCGGCCGGGTCGTAGGACGTGGAGGTGAAGCCGCGCCCGTCCGGCGCCTCGACGATGGGGGCGACGGCGCGCTCGAGGTCGGCGATGCGGCGGTCGCGTTCGGCGACTTCCTTGGCGACGCGTTCGAGCAGCGTGTCGACCTCGTCCATCCGGTAGCCGCGCAGCCCGACGGCGAACCGCGCGGACTCGATGTCGGTCGACGTGAGCGCCTGCCGCGCGGGCACGGTCATGTCGGGCCGGTCGTCGTACGCCGTACTCATGGCACCCCAACGACCCGAGGCCACTACCGCGACAGCCCCGATCAACAGCACCACGATCAGCCCGAAGAACCACATCACGGGACCGATCGTGCCATGCCGGGCGAGTCAACCGCGAAAACCCCCGCTGCCAACCCGCCTCGACCCCCGCTTCCGGCCCCCGCTTCAGGTCCCGATCCAGGTCCCGATCCAGGTCCCGTCGTCAGCTCCCGTCGGAGCCGAGCCGGTGCGCGCGGCGGGCCGGGTCGTTGGCGGCGTCGACCTCGCGGGCGGCGGCCTCGGCGGCTTCCTCCGCGGCCTCGTCGGCGAGTTCCCCGGACTTGACGATGTAGCTGATCGCCTCGTCGACGTCGTCGGTGACGATGAACATCTCCAGGTCGGCGGGCGAGATCTTCCCGTCCTCGAGCATCGTGGTCCGCAGCCAGTCGACCAGCCCGCCCCAGTACGACGTCCCGAACAGCACCACCGGGAACGACGTGACCTTCCGCGTCTGCGCCAGCGTGAGCGCCTCGAACATCTCGTCCAGCGTGCCGAACCCGCCGGGCATCACCACGAAGCCCTGTGCGTACTTCACGAACATCGTCTTCCGGGTGAAGAAGTACCGGAAGTTCATTCCGATGTCGACCCACTCGTTCAGGCCGTTCTCGAAGGGCAGTTCGATGCCGAGCCCGACCGACACGCCGCCGGCCTCGGAGGCGCCCTTGTTCGCGGCCTCCATCACACCCGGCCCGCCGCCGGTGATCACGGCGTACCCGGCACCGACCAGTTTCCGGCCGAACTCCTCGGCGGCGGCGTACATCGGGTCGTCGGCCTTGGTCCGGGCGGACCCGAACACGCTGATCGCGGCGCCGAGCTCGGCCAGCATGCCGAACCCCTCGATGAACTCCGACTGGATCCGCAGCACCCGCCACGGATCGGTGTGCACCCAGTCCGACGGCCCGCGGCTGTCCAGCAGCCGCTGCTCGGACGTGGACTGCTGCACCTGCTTGCGCCGCATCACGATCGGCCCGCGCTGCTGCTGGCCGACCGGACGGTCGGGGTGGATCGACGGTTCTGACATACCCCCAGGCTATGGCCTGGGCGGTAACCCGGCGGGTTCAGACGCGATCCGTCAACCAAGTCCTCAGCTGCTGTTCACACAGTTCGATCTCGGCCTCGGGCACGAACTCGTCCTGCTTGTGCGCGTACAGCGGGTCACCGGGGCCGTAGTTCACCGCCGGTACGCCGAGCATCGTGAACCGCGCCACGTCGGTCCAGCCGAACTTCGGCTGCGGCTCCCCGCCCACCACCTGCAGGAACGCCGCCGCGGCCGGCCGCTCCAGCCCGGGCAGCCCACCCGGTGCGGAATCCGTGACGGTAACGTCGTACCCGTCGAAGACCTCCCGCAGATGTGCCTCGGCCTCCTCCTCGGAGCGGTTCGGCGCGAACCGGTAGTTGATCGACACCGTGCACAGATCCGGTACGACGTTGCCGGCGACACCGCCCGTGATCGCGACCGCGTTCAGCCCTTCGCGGTACTCGAGGCCGTCGATCACGACCCGGCGCGGTGTGTACGCCGCCAGCCGCGCGAGCACCTCGCCCGCGGCGTGGATCGCATTGCTGCCCATCCACGAGCGGGCCGAATGCGCGCGTTCGCCGCGGGTGGTGACGTCGATCCGCATGGTGCCCTGGCAGCCCGCCTCGACGACCGCGTTGGACGGCTCCATCACGACCGCGAACACGCCCTCGAGCAGCTCGGGGTTGGAGCGGGTGAGCTTGAACAGCCCGTTCCGCTCGGCCTCGATCTCCTCGCAGTCGTAGAACACATAGCTGACGTCGCGGTTCGGCTCCTGGAGAGTGGCGGCGAGCCGGAGCGCGACCGCGACACCGCCCTTCATGTCGCAGGCGCCGAGGCCGTGGATCAGCCCGTCGGCGCGGCGGGCGGGCAGGTTGTCGTTGAGCGGCACCGTGTCCAGATGCCCGGCGAGGACGACCCGCTCGGCCCGGCCGAGGTCGGTCCGCGCGACGACGGTGTTGCCGTGCCGGAACACCTTCAGGTGCGGGTACGCCGAGAGCGCCTTCTCCACCTTGTCCGCGAGCTTCTCCTCGGTCCCGCTGACCGATGAGATGTTGACCAGCGCCTCGGTCAGGTCGCAGGCGCTTGCGGTCAGGTCGAGCTTCATGAGGCCTCCGGGGGCAGGAAGACGCAGAATTCGTTGCCCTCGGGGTCGGCGCAGACCTGCCAGCCGATCCCGTCGTCCTTGGGCCGCAGCAGTGTCGCACCCGCTTCGAGCACCGGCTGCAGCGCGGGGGCGGTGACGTCCCAGTGGATCCGGTTCTTCACCGTCTTCGGCTCGGGGACCGGGTTGAAGACCCAGTACCGAAACGGCATCCCGGGCACGTTCTCCAGCCACCAGTAGCCGACGCCGTCACGGTGCGACACATCGCCGCCGACCACACCCGCCCACCACCGAGCCTGGCCCTCCGGGTCGGCCGAGTCGACGATCAGCTCCATCAACCGGTACGCCGGAACCGTGTCGCGGACGAAGCCGCAGAACTCGCCGCCCTCCGGATCCGACAGAACCGTCCACTGCTGCTCCGCGGACTCCGGCACCCGCACCTTCGCCCCGATCCGCTCGAGGTCGGCGATGCGGGCCGCGATGACGTCGAAATGGACCCGGTTCTTGACGGTCTTCGGCTCGGGGACCTTGCACAGCCAGATGGACTTCTCGGGGACATCGCCGACCAGCACGTTCGGGTTGTCCGCCGGGACCGTCAGGCCGATCACCCGCCCCCAGAACGCCGCCGTCTCGCTCGCCGACGAGACGTCGACACACAAGTCCTTGAACCGGGCGATCGTCATACACCCCAGGCTATCCGGAGCGAGCTATCCGGCGGTGTGCCTGCGATAGTGGCGATTCACGCGCTCGCGGTTGCCGCACTTCGGTGAGCACCACTGCTGGCGCGGATCGTCCTGCAGGAAGTACTTCACACACCGCGCCGCCGGGCACGCGCGCAATCGCCGACGGTCCGGGCTCGTCAGGAACTCGATCGTGGAGCGGCCAATCGCGCCGATCAGCAGGACGACTGGGTCCTCGGTGCGCGGAGTGCGCCGTACAACGGGGTCAGCCGCGTCGTCGGGCCAGGCGAGGTGCTCGGGGCCGAGGCGATCGGCCGCGCGATTCACGATCCGGAGCGCTTCGTCGACCGGCAGCAGGCGGTTCGCGTCGGCCTTGCTGGGCGGCTCGGGCGCGACGGCGCGCGCGAACAACGCCCGGACCGCCCGCCGCATCCGCACCAACTCGAGCAGCACCCGCTCGCTGGGAAACAAATCGTCACCTGCCACCCATTTCTTTCCCAGCGAGCGATCGATGAGCTCGGCGTTCGTCGTCAGCCAGGCGGCGGCGTCGGACTCGGTGGACAGCAGGTCGGCGACGCCGCCGTGGCCGTCGTGCTTGATCGTCGCGGCCAGGGCCATGGCCAGGGTGGTCATGGATCGATACTAATGGGATATTCAGTTGATGCCATGTGAATTGATCGCCTAGGGTCGGCCACCGTGACCGACCTTCGCACCCGGCTGCGCGCCGTACCGACCCTGACCGGCACTCCCCCGCCGTGGGACCTCTCGCAAAGGCCCGCGACGCCACAAGCCTTGTTCGTCGAGTGGTTGTCGCTCGCCATCGAGCAGGACGTACCGGAAGCGTGCGCGATGACGCTGTCCACGGTCCGCGCGGACGGGCGACCGAATGCTCGCGTCCTGATCCTGAAGAACGTCACCAGCGACGGCTGGCAGTTCGCGTCGTCGTCGACCAGCCGCAAGGGGCAGGAGCTCGCGCAGTCGCCGTACGCCGCGCTCACCTTCTACTGGATTCCGCTCGGCCGGCAGGTGCGCGTACTGGGCCGGGTCGAGCCGGCGCCCGCGGAGGAGTGCGCGCAGGACTTCCTGATGCGTCCGCCCGGGTCGCGGGCCGAGGCGTTGGTCGGGCGCCAGAGCGCCGTACTCGCGGACCGCGCCGAGATCGACGTCGCGGTGCAGGAACAAGCCGACCGGATCGCCGCCGACCCCGAACTGGTCGCGCCGCACTGGACGCTCTACACGGTGCGCGCCGACGAGGTGGAGTTCTGGCAGGCCGATCAGGAACGACGGCACCTGCGGCTGCGGTACCGACTGGATAACGAATGGACCAAGGAGCTGCTGTGGCCCTGAACGAAGTACGCGCGACCGCCGAGCGACTGCTCGCCCTGACCGCTGACCTCGACGACGCCGCGGCGCGCGGTGACTCGGTGCTGCCGGAGTGGTCCCGCGGGCATGTGATCACGCATGTCGCCGGCTTCTCCGAGGCGATGACGCGCCAGGTCGAGGAGGCGCTGCAGGGGCGCCTCGTCGAGGTGTACGACGGTGGACGCCCGGCGCGCGATGACGCGATCGAGGCCGGCGCCGATCGGTCCGCGGTGGAACTGCGTCAGCACCTGGGCCAGGCGATCGGCCGGCTGCTCGCCGCGTGGGACAAGGTCGGGCCGGACGACTGGTCGCGGCCGATACTGCACCGCAACAGCAACCTGTCCGCGGGGTTGCAGGCGACGTGGCGCGAGCTCACCGTCCACACCACAGATGTCGACCTGGGCGACACCCCAGCCACCTGGTCCGACGGCTTCTGCCGCCACCTCCTCGACTTCCTCCGCCCGAGAACCCCGGAGAACATCCACCTCGTCCTCGAGTCCCCCACCGTCACCTGGACCAACGGCACCGGCACCGAGGTCCTGCTCGAAGGCACCCTGCAATCCCTCACCGCCTGGTACGCCGGCCGCCCCACCCCCTCACCCGTCACGGGCGCCACGCCGGAGCTCCTGCCCTGGCCATAGCGGGCGGACCCCCACCACCTAACCTCACCCAGGGCCACCACAACCGCCGTCGCCAAGCGCAAACCCGACGAGAGTCCGCTGCTTACTGAGTGGCCCACGTCCGCCGACCACGGTCAACCGCGCGGGGCCGCCGGCGGATTGTCCCCGCCGGCGACCCCGCGACCTCAGCTGACCGTGAAGTCGTCGACCTGGATCCAGGTGTCTTTGTCCGGGCCGTTGAAGCCTGCGTAGACGGTCAGTTCGTGGACGTTCGGCGGGACCGTGACCGTGACCTCGTGGTGGACGTAGCCGGTGCCGGCGCCGAAGGTCTTCGTGGCGAGGTCCGCGCTGCCGGAGCGGACGCCGAAGCGGCCCTGGCCGGCGGGGAGGTTGGCGGAGGCGTTGACCCAGCCGCCGAAGGTGTACGTCGTACCGGGGACCACTGGGACCGTTTGATACAACGCGCTCCAACCGGTGCACGTACACCGGATCCAGCCGTTGTTCGCACCGGAATGCGCGAACCCGAGCCCACGGTCCACACCGTTCGCCGCAGTGCCTTCGAAGAGCCACGCCGGCTTCCCGCCACCGGTCCCCTCGAAGCCACCGTCCGCGAGCTGCGACACGTACTTCACGGCGAGCTCGGACACCGTGGTGAAGGACCGCGTACCACCCGGCAACCCGATCACCCGCACCCCGTCGGTCTCCTGCACCGGGAAGGTGATCGTGTACGTCGTATTCGCACCGGCCGACGCATCACCCGGGTACGCCGGCGACACGGTCTGCGAGCCGACCTCGACCCACGCGCCGTCCCGCTTCACCTGCACCCGCGGCCGACCCGTGAAGTACCCACCCTCCGCCGACGCCGCACCGGAGGTGAACTCGACGTTGTTCACCTTCCGCTTCGCCGGCCACTCGTACCCCCACCACGAGGCGCCCTTCACCTCGTCGTCGAAATCGGACTCACTGCCGGACTTCGCCCCGTCGTTCAGCAGCGCGAGGCTGCCGGACTGTGTCGACTTGGAGATCGCGACCGCACCGGTCGACGGAGCGGCCAGGTTGTCCGGCCCCGGCAGGTTCGCGGCCGGTGCGTCCGCGGACGGTGTCAGCACCAGCTTGCGCAGGTTGAAGTTGTAGACCGACGTCCCGATCCCGCCGCCACCGCACGGGCACACGTTCGCCTGGACGTACATCGTCTTCCCGTCCGGCTGCACGAACTTCGACGGGATCGTCACGCCGTACCCGCCGTACTTCGAGGTCGACCACGGATACCCGCCGAAGTCCTTGCTCAGGAAGTGCTTCCACGGGCCCCACGGCGTCGGCGACTCGTAGAACTCGAAGGTGTACTCCGTCCACGACGTGTAGACGTAGCGCTGCTGCTTCTCCAGGTATGTGACACCACCCTGGCTGATCACGCTCAGGTTGGACGCGTTCGTCCCGTACGTCTGCGCGTACAGCCGCCGTGGGTCGGTCAGCACCGGCTTGCGGTCGGCGAGCTTCGGCGACCACCCGCTCCCGGTGTAGAACTTCCACGCCGCGCGGTCCTGCACCTTGTTCTTCGGCACCCGCGCCAGGTACACCGACTGCGGATCCGCGACCGTGTCGTCGAACGAGTCGCGCCAGTTCCCGTCCAGGCCGTACGCGTACACGTACCCGTCCGGCGCCAGCGCCCCGCCGCGGCCGAAGTCCGCGAACCAGATCGTCGTGAAGACGTGGTCGGAGAACATCGGCCTCTTCTTGTCCCAGGTCCACGTTCGCCCGTGGTCGGTGGACTTCAGGATCGTCGCGGCCGGTACGTCGTTGAAGTCCAGCGCGAGGTCCTGAACCGCGAGGTAGAGCGTGTCACCGACACACACCATCCCGGTGGGTTTGCGGTTGTACCCGCCGCCGGACCAGATCGACCCGACCTGGTCGCCCTTCGAGATCGTTGCCCCGGACAAGTTCCCCGGCGTGCCGGTGATCTCGTTGACCGCGATGTCGGCGAAGTCCCCGTCCAGGCTGAACCCCTTGCCGTCACCGTTCGCGGCGTACAGCTTGTCGTTCCCGGCCCAGCACGACGGCCACAGGTCGCCGTCGCTCTGACTGGGCACGCCCTTCGACTCGACCTGCGCCGTACCGACGGCGGTCGACGTCGCAGCAGCCGGCTGCGGACTCGAGCTCGATCCGCCGAGAAGTGTCGCCGTTCCGAACACCAACGGCAGGACAGCCAGCAAAGCCCCACGCCTCATGACGCTATCCCTTCAGGGTCTGGTACCAGTACGCGACCGACGACCAGTCGTCGCTGCGCTTGTTGGCGTGCCCGTGCTCGATGGTCACGCGAATACTGCGGAAGAACGTGATCGGATCCTCGATGTGGAAGCGGTACAGCGAGATCTCGCCGCTCCAGTTCGGTCCGCCCGGCAAGGTGATCCCGTGGTACGGCGCCGAGTACGCCTCGCTCGGGCACCACGCGGTGTTGAAGTAGTCCTCGGTTCCGGTACCGTGCAGCGACGGCGGGAACGGTTCGCCGTCGATGAAGATCATGTCGTCGCCCTCGCCGTACCAGTTCCACTCCGCGGATTCGCGCAGGTTGCGGATGCTGACCACGCACCCGACGTAGTGGCCCTTGCCCTCGGTGTCGAGGACGACGTAGTTGCCGTCACCGGTGCGGTTCGTGCCCTCGACCTGGTACTCACGCAACGACGAAGATCCCTGCGGTACGCCGTCGGTCGGCGACTGCCGGTTGTACGACGCGTGGAAGTACCCGAGCCCGTCCTGGACGCCGTCGAACAGCTCGTAGTCGATGTAGTAGTAGAAGAACACCGGTGCCGCGGACAGCTCGGAGATCAGCTCCACGCGAGCGCGCCCCGCGAAGGGCATGTGGAACCAGCAGTTGAACCCCTTGCCGTCCTGCGGGCTCATCTGCAGCGGGGCACTGACGAAGTTCACCGTCCTTCCGTGCCCGACGCCGAAGAAGTCCCCGAGCGGCACCAGCACGCTCGGCTCGGTCGAGTCCTCCCAGGTGATGCGCAGGATCAGCTTGCGCAGGTAGTCCCCGTCGACCTCGTCGGGACCCCACGGGCTGTCCCGCGCCACCGTGCACCAGATGTGGTTGATCGACCCCGGTCCCTCAAGGTCGGCCAGTACGGCGGTCTCCCCAGGACGGATCGTCAACCGGTCGTCGTTGCCGCCGGTCCGGTCCCAGCTGGAGGCCCTGCGCCGTTTGGAGTCGCGCAGCCGGGGCAAATCGCGCAGGCTGCTGCCGTAATTGCCGTACATACAAGCCTTTCAGCTACTTGAGGCCGGTGGTCTTCATCGCATCCACCAGCCGTTTCTGGCCGGCCACGAAGACCACGACGGTCGGGATGGCCGCGATCACGGCGGCCGCGAGGATCAGGTTCCACGCGGAGGCGTACTGCCCCTGCATGCCGGAGACGCCGAGCTGGATCACCCGCAGATCCGGGTTCCGGGTGATGGTCAACGGCCAGAGGAAGGCGTTCCAGTTGGCCAGGAAGAACAGCACCGACAGCGAGGCGAGCACCGGCCGGCTGAGCGGCAGGATGACGCTCCAGTACCGCCGCCAGTACCCGCAGCCGTCGAGGTCGGCGGCCTCCTCCAGCTCCCGCGGGATGTTCAGGTAGTACTGCCGGAGCAGGAAGATCCCGAATGCGTGGAAGATGCTCGGCACGATCAGGCCGGCGTAACTGTCCAACAGCCCCAGCTGTTTCGCGACCAGGAAGAGCGGGACCAGGATCACCGGCAGCGACACGAGCAGCGTCGACATGATGCCGGAGAAGATGATCCCGCGGCCGGGGAACCGCAGGCGGGCGAGCGCGTACGCCGCCATCGAGTGGAAGAACAGTGCGATCACGGTGACCGTGACGGCCACGATCGCCGAGTTCAGCATGAACCGCGGCATCGGGATCTTCAGCAGCACGTACTGCAGGTTGTCCAGCGTCCAGTGCCGCGGCCAGCCGAAGTCGAACACTTCCTCGGCGGGCTTCAGCGCGCTGATCACGATCCACAGCAGCGGCGCGACCGCGATGATCGCCAGCACGTGGGCCAGGATCGGGAAGAACCTAATCCTCATCGAAGCGACCTCCTCGGGTGAAGCCGAACATCAGGCCGGTACAGACGACCAGGATCGCGACCACCACGGTCGTCAGCGCGGCGGCGTACCCCATGTTGTTGAAGGTGAAGGCCTGCTCGTAGATGTAGAGCACGACGGTGCTGGTCGCGCGCGCCGGACCGCCTTTGGTCAGCACGAACACCAGGTCGAACGCCTGCAGTCCGGTGACCGCTCCGATCGTCGAGTTCACCACGACGAAGAAGCTGGTCGGCCGGAGCAGCGGCCAGATCACGTACCGGAACCGTTGCCAGGCGCCCGCACCGTCGATCGACGCGGCGTCCTCGAGTTCCTTCGGGACGTCCTTGAGGCCGGCCAGGAAGACCAGCATCTGATAACCCATCAGGAACCAGACGCTGATCACCACATAGGTGCCGAGGGCAAGCGACGGCGTACCCAGGAACGACACGTCGCCGAGGCCGAGCGGCGCCAGCAGTTTGGACAGTGCGCCACGCTTGTCGACGAGCAGGAACTGCCAGATCAGACCGACGACAACCAGGCTGACCACGTTCGGCAGGAAGAACGCCGAGCGCACCCAGCCGATGCCCTTGAAGTGGTTGCGGACCAGCATCGCCAGCGCGAAACTCACCACGAACGCGATCGGCACGAACGTCACCACGTACGTCGCGGTGACCTTGAGCGAGGCCCACAACTGGTCGTCGCCGGCCATCAGCTTGTAGTTGGCCAGACCGACGTACTGGTAGTTGCCGAAGCCGTCGACCTTGAAGAACGCGACCCCGAAGGCGAGCACCATCGGGATCGCCACGAAGATCAGCAGACCGAGGGTGTCCGGCGCGAGGAAGGCGTACGCCGCCAGCGCCTCGCGCCGTTTCCTGGTCAGACCTGCCTTCGGCCGCGAGCCTTCGGGAGCCCGGGCCCGCTCGGACGGAGGAGCTGTTGTGGTCACCATCAGCTGATCGGCGCGCCCTGGTAGGTCTTCAGGAACGTGTCGATCTTCTCGGCCGCGTCGGCCGCCGCCTTGGCCGGATCGGCCGCGTTCAACTGGCAGGCCTGGATCGCGTCCGCGATCGGCTGGTACACCTCCGGTGGGAACCGCGGCTCCGGCCGTCCGGTCGGCGCGATCTCGGCGACGAACTTCTTCAGCACGCCCTCACCGAAGGTGCCCTTCGCATCGACCGCCGCCTGCACCGACTTGCGCGGCGGCACGTTGGTCTTGACGACCGTGTTCCACTGCCGCTGCCGCTCGACACCGGCCTCGTCGGTCGACCCGAGCGCCCAGGCGATGAACTTCGCCGCGGCCTCCGGGTTCGCGCCCTTCGAGTTCGCGACGAACGCCCAGCCGCCGAGGTCGGTGGCCGGCTTCCCACCGTCCGGCGTCGGGTGCGGGATGATGCCGTACTTGAAGTTCTTCGCCTTCGCGCGCATGTCCGCGACCGCCCAGATGCCGCTCTGCTGCATGGCGGCCGCACCGGACCCGAGGTTGGAGACCACGTCGCCGCCACCGTCGCCGAGCGCCTTGCGCGGCGCCACCTTGCTCTTGATCGAGTCGCCCCAGAACTTCAGTGCCTGCACCGCGGCGGGTGAGTCGAAAGCACACTTGCCGTCCTTGATCGCGTTGCCGTCGCCCTGCCACAGGAACGGGTACCAGGTGAAGTTCTGGTAGTAGCCGGGCGTGGTCTCGAACATCACGCCGTACCGCTTGCCGTTGGTGAGTTTCTCCGCGACGGCGAGCGTCTGGTCCCAGGTCTTCGGCAGGTCGGCCTCGGACAGGCCCGCGCTCTCGAACGCGGCCTCGCTGTAGTACATCGCGAGCGGCTCGATCTCCATCGGCAGGCCGTACACCTTGCCGTCGACGCTGCGCGCCTCGAGCAGGCCGGGCAGGTAGTCGTTCTTCGCCTCGTCCGGCAACGCGGACCCGAGGTCCTGCAGCACGCCGCCGTTGTAGTAGCGCAGGAAGTCGCCGGGGCTGATCAGGAAGATGTCCGGGCCCTGGCCGGACTGGAAGGCGGTCTGCAGCGTGGTCCCGTTCAGGTAGTCCTTGCCGGGGATGTACCGCAACTTGACCTTGACGTCGTTGTTCTTGTTCCACTCCGCGACGGTGTCGACGAACCACTTGCTCTGCGGTCCTTGGTCGTCGGACGGTCCGTAGAAGTTCCAGAACGACAACTCCTTGGCGTTGCCGCCGGAGGAGTTGCCGCCACAGGCGGACAGCAGCGGGACGCCGGCCGCGGACGCGGCGAGGGCGCCGAGTCCGCCACGTAGGACGGACCGCCGGCTGAGCTGCCTGGCAGGGGACGGTGTTGCGGCCATCAGGTGCTCCTGGGGTGTCTCGAACGGCCTTGCCGTGGGCTTCGAGGGGCAATCGATTTCTCGCAATCTACGAGCCGGGTCCGGGCCGGTCAAGAGTCAGCACGGTGACGATGTGGTCAATCGGGGCAAATTTCCTCGTAGGCACAGGGGTTTCGACCTGGGTGCAGACGTTGACACGTCCGGACCGCACTGCCTAATCTGCGGAAATCGATTTCTGAGATGAGAGGCGCTGGGATGCCAGTTGTGCCGAACCGTGCGTCCGCCCACCGCACGGCCGACGAGCTGTCCAGAGACCTGGTGGCACGGGGGCTGCAGGCGGCGCGGGATGCCATCGAGACCGAAGCCGCGGCCGTGTCGGCGCTCGCCGACCGGCTCGACGGAGTGTTCCTGGAGGTGCTGACCGCGGTCGCCCGGTGCGAAGGTCACCTGGTGGTGACCGGCCTCGGCAAGTCCGGCCTGGTCGGCCGCAAGATCGCCGCGACGCTCGCCAGCACCGGGACACCGGCAACCTTCGTCCACGCTGGCGACGCGCTGCACGGTGACTCCGGCGCGGTGACCCCTCGCGACCTCGTCCTGGCCTTGTCGGCCTCCGGCGAGACGGCGGAGGTGTGCGCGTTCGCCCGGATGCTGCGACAGCGCGACATTCCGGTGATCGCGATGACCGGGCGCGAGCAGTCGACGCTGGCCCAGCTGGCGACGTACACGCTCGACACGATGGTGCTGCGCGAGGCGGATCCGTTGAACCTGGCGCCGACCGCGTCGACGACGGCCGCGCTCGCGATGGGTGACGCGCTCGCCTGCGCCCTCGTCGTCCTGCGCGAGTTCAGTCATCACGACTTCGCGAGGTTCCATCCGTCCGGTGCCCTGGGCAAGCGTCTCCAGGGGGACAACGTATGACGGACGTGTGCGTGCTGGGGTCGTTCATGAAGGACCTGGTCGCCTCGGCGGAGCGGCGGCCGTTGCCGGGCGAGACCTTGCACGGCACCGGGTTCGCGGAGTTCCTCGGCGGCAAGGGCGTGAACCAGGCGATCGCCGCGGCCCGGATGGGTGCGCGGACGGCAATCGTCGGCACGATCGGCGAGGACCGGTACGGCGAGGAGTTCCTGGAGCTGCTGTCCGGCAACGGGGTCGACACGTCCTGGGTCGTCCGGCACCCGTCGCTCGGCACCGGCGTGGGATTGCCCTTGGTACTCCCGGACGGCGGCAACTCGATCATCATCGTGTCCCGCGCGAACGCCGCGATCAGCGCCACGGAGGTCGAAGCCGCGCGGGACGTTCTGACCTCGAGCAAGGTGGTGAGCGTGCAGCTCGAACTGCCGGTCGAGGCGAGTCAGGTCGCCCTCCGGCTCGCTGCGGCCGCCGGCGTCACCACGATCCTCACGCCGGCCCCGGTCGGTCCGGTCGCCCCGGCACTGGCGCCGTACGTCGACATCCTGGTGCCGAACGAGGTGGAAGCGGCCGCGCTCACCGGGCTGAACTGCGACGACGAGTCGCAGGTGCCGATGATCGCGCGCAAACTCGCCGAGGACTGGGACCTGCGTGCCTGCGTGGTGACGCTGGGCGCCCGGGGTGCGTACGTGCTCGACCGCGCCGGCGGCTTCGAGGAGCGGATCGCCGCGCACGAGGTCGACACCGTGGACACCGTCGGGGCCGGCGACGCCTTCTGCGGATCGCTGGCCGCGTCGCTCGCGGACGGTGCGAGCCTGGTGGACGCCGTCCGGCTGGCCAACGCGGCAGGGGCGCTCTCGACCACGGTGAACGGCGCGGCCGACTCGGCTCCGTCGCACGCCGAAGCCCTGGCACTCCTCGAAGGCGCAATCTCGGGATCATGAGATCCTTTGGCGTGGATCGGGGCTAAAGTGCGATCCAGACGACCATCGGATCTCCAGCGGGGAGCGGGCATGACGACGATCTACGACGTCGCGCGTAGGTCGGGTGTGTCACCGGCGACGGTTTCCCGGGTGCTCAGCGGCCGGCGGAACGTGGACCCGGAGCTGTCCGCGAAGGTCCGCGCCGCGGTCGCCGAGCTCGGCTACCGTCCGAACGGCGTCGCGCGAAACCTGCGCAAGTCGTCGACCAACCTGTGGGCCGTGGTCATCTCCGACATCGAGAACCCGTTCTTCACCTCGCTGGTCCGCGGTCTCGAGGACGTCGCGCAGACCGAGGGGTACCACGTCGTGCTCTGCAACTCCGACGAGGACGCGGCGAAGGAGGCGGCGTACGCGTCGGCGGTGCTGACCGACCAGATGGCCGGCGTGGTGATCTCCCCGACGTCCACCGCCGAGGGTGTTCATCTGCTCGCGGGCGCGAAGATCCCGATGGTGATGATCGACCGCCGGGTCGAGGGCGTCGAGGCCGACACCGTGCTGGTCGACAACGAGCACGGCGCCTTTGAGGCCGTCAAGCACTTGATCGACGGCGGGTACCGGCGGATCGCCTGTATCACCGGTCCGCGGAAGGTCTCCACCGCGATGGACCGCCTCGCCGGGTACCGGTCGGCGCTGCGCGCGGGCGGCATCCGCTACGACAAGGACCTGGTCCGGCACGCCGACTTCCGTGAGGCCGGCGGGTACGCCGCGATGGAGAGCCTGCTCGAGCTGGACGATCCGCCCGAGGCGTTGTTCGCCACCAACAACCTGATGACGGTCGGCGCGCTCGAATGCCTGGCGCGCAAGGGTCTGCGGGCGCCCGACGACATCGCGATCGTCGGTTTCGACGACATCCCCTGGGCCGATCTCGTCGTCCCCAGCCTGACCACGGTCGCGCAGCCGACGTACGAGCTCGGCCGGACGGCGGGCATGCTGCTGAAGGACCGCACCGCGTCCCCGGGGCGTCCGCCGTCCACGGTCACGCTGCGCACCGAGCTGCACATCCGCGCCACGTCCGCCCCCAAGAACGCCCCCAAGAACGCACCGAGGAAGTAGTCGGGCGGGCTGTGCACCAGGAGCGGATGTCAACGTTGACATTACACTGGGCCGATGGCGAGTGAACCTCCGCGGCGGCCGCGGCTCGAGGACGTGGCGGCCGTCACGGGCGTCAGCATCAAGACGGTGTCGCGCGCCCTGCGCGGTGACCCCAAGGTGCGCGAGTCGACCCGGCAGCGGATCGTGGCCGAGGCCGACCGGCTCGGCGTGCACGTGAACGACGTGGCCGCCGGGCTGCGCCGGAAGAACCAGGCGATGACGTCGATCGGCGTCACCCTGGGCGACTGCACCAACCCGTTCTTCGCGCCGATGCTGCGCGGCATCCACTCGGTCGCATCCGAGCGCGGGTACCTGGTGCTGACCGCCGACGCTCAGAACGATCCCGAACTCGAGCGCCGGGCGATCCGTTCGTTCTTCGCGCACCGGGTCGCCGGGCTGATCATCGCTCCGGTCGGCAACGACCTCGGCTACCTGGCCAACGAAGCCCGGTTCGGGTCCGCGATCGTGTTCGTCGACTCCCCTCCCCCGGGTCTCGGCGAATCGATGGACTCGGTGACGACGACCAACGCCGCCAGCACCCGCGCCGGGATCGAACACCTGCTCGCGAAGGGCCGCCGGCGGATCGCGTATCTCGGCCATCCACGCAGCGGCAGCGGCGCCCTGGAGCGCTGGGCCGGGTACGTCGCCGCGCTCGAAGCCGCCGGCCTGACCGTGGATCCCGGCCTGGTCCGAGACAACCTGGTCAGCGAGGAGGACGGTCGTCGCGCTGCCGAGGACCTGCTGGAATCGGCCGAGCCGGACGCGGTGTTCGTCGACAACAACCGCCTGTGCACCGGCCTGTTGCAGTCCGGCGGCTACGCCCGGCGGCGCCCGGACGTGGTGAGCTTCGACCGCTTCGAACTGGCCGCCGCGTTCGGTATCTCGGTGATCGACAGCGATCCGTACGACGTCGGCCGAGCCGGCGCCCAACTGCTCTTCGACCGCCTCGCCGACCCGACCCGCGCACCCCAGCGCCTGGAGGTCCCCGCCCGCCTGATCGTCAACGGCACCGCGACGTACTGACGGGCGAGGAGCCGGCTACCCGGCGATCAGCTTGTTGATTCCGGCAACCATCTCGTCGATGCCGGCCTTCAGGTCCTTCTTGCCGCCGAGCGCCGGGTTCCAGCTGGAACGGGATCGGGGGGGAGGAACGCACGGTTGGTACTCCCTCACTGAGTGACAGCAACGAGTGCGAAGCGACTTCGATAATGTCAACGTTGACACAGCCTTGTCAACGTTGACATTTCTGCCTAGGGTCCGTGCGGTGAGCACCCTTTCCCGCCGTACTTTCCTGCGCTCCAACGTCGCTCTGGCCACCGGTCTGGGCGTCTCCGCCGCGCTGCCGGCGCAGTCCTGGTCGTCCCCCGCCGACCTCACCGCACCCGCTGCCGGCCCCTCGTCCGGCGCCACGACACGTCCGCTGTCGGCCACGCCGGCCGACGAGTGGACGGCTCTGTTCGACCGCCGCTCCGGCTGGATCGGCGCGGACGGGATCTACTCCGTACCGCTCGACGGCCGCGACGGGCTCGCCGCCGCGACGCCGCAGTCCCGGACCGCGTTCATCTTCAGCGACACCCGCATCGGCACCGTCGACCCGAACACGCTGACCTACCAGCAGACCGGATTCCTCAACAACTCCTCCGCCGTCCTCACCGGCAACCGCCCGGACCCGGACCGCGCCACTTTCGTCATCCCGGAGAAGGGTGCCTTTGGCAACGGGTTCTGGATGAACGACGGGATCGCGATCGGCGACACCCTGTACGCCACCGGCTTCGCCCCGGACGCGAACTGGAACGCGGACCGCGTCGACCTGATCGCCGTCCCGATCGTGAACGGTGTCCCCGACTACGCCGCCGTACGCCGGACCGAGGACGTCAACCTGCTGGTCCGCAACGACACGTTCATCGTGATGTTCGGCGTCGGCCTGACGCCCGGCGCGGACGGCTACGTGTACGCCTACGGTTACCGCAACACGCTCCTCGACGGCCACAAGGACCTCGTCGTCGCGCGCGTCCGCCGCGAGCAGTTCGCCGACCTGACGGCGTGGCGGTTCTGGAGCGGTACGGCGTGGAGCCCGGACATCACGGTCAGCGTGGACGACGCCGCCGTACTGCATCCCGATGTGTCCACCGAGCTCAGCGTCACGCCGATCCCGACCGGACGGTACGCCGGAAAGTACCTGCTGGTGTACCTGCGCAACGTGAACTCGACCGGTCTGGAGTACGCGGTCGGCGACTCACCGATCGGACCGTTCTCCCCCGGGGTGCGGTTCTACAACTGCCCGGATCCGTACATCTATCAGGCACAGACCGCGGGCAACACGTACTGCTACAACGCGAAGGCGCACCCGAGTCTGTCCGAGCCGGGCCGGCTGCTGATCAGCTACAACGTCAACCGGTTCGCGAACGATCCGGTGACGACGGAGATCTACCGCCCGCGGTTCGTCTGGCTCGACCTGTCCCGCCTGGCCGACCGGCCGAACACCCCGCGAGCAACCACCGACGTCGCCGCTGTCCACGACCGCACCGGCAGCAACCGCGTCGTGCTCGACCTCGGCGGACTGCGCACGGTCTCGGGCTACCGGATCAAGCACGCCGGTTACCAGAGTGGCCAGACTGCCCTCAACACCAGGGATTTCACGATCGAGACCGCACAGCGCGCCACCGGACCCTGGCGATCGGTGGACGTTGTCCGCGGCAACGTCGAGAACCTCACCCAGCGACACTTCGGCGCCCCGGTCCGGGCGCGGTACTTGCGGCTGTCCGTGCAGCGGCCGACCCAATCGGACGACACCACGACGCGCGTCGTGGAGTTCGCGGCAGTGGCCGACGTACGGTCCGAAGTACCGGATCTAGCGCAGTATCGACCGGCGCACGCCGACGCCGCGAACGACACCGTCCGCAACGTCACCGACCCGGCCGCCGGCCTGTGGGTCAACGACTCGGGGCACACGATCACCTCGGTCTCGGTGGACCTCGGTACCGACCGGACGATCGGCCGGTACGTCGTCGAGCATGCCGGTGCGGCCGACCTGAACACGCGGGACTTCCTGCTGCAGTCCAGCGACAACGACAAGCTGTGGACCACGCGGGACAGCGTCAACGGCAACACGTCGGCCACCACCGACCGGACCGTGACTTCGTTCACGGCCCGGTACGTGCGTCTGGTCGTCACCAAACCGGTCGACGACACCGTCCCCGCGAAGACCACCCGACTCCGCGCTCTGAAGGTGTACCCGGCCTGATCAGCGCAACAACTCGACCTGGGCGAGACCGGCGCGACCGGAGAACGTCAGCCGATAGTGCCGGTACTCGCCCGGGTTCGAGATGACGAACGGCCGCAACTGCCGGGTCCAACCGAAGACCTGGTGGGAGCGTTCGTCGAGCAGCGCCCACGTGGTGCCGTCGACGGACGCCTCCAACTGCCACCCGGCCGGCGGCGTCTCGGAGCCTGACGTCAGCGTGTAGAGCGTCGCCGTCGCCGCATCGGGCAAGGACCACTCGACGACCTGGTCGACGACGGTCTCCGTGGCGGACGTGTCGTCGAACAACGGGTTGCCCGCGTCGACCGGGATGAGGTCGACCAGCGGCGCCGGTACGGCGTCGCCGGTGGTGAGGCCGGGCGGCAGCTCCAGCGTCGCCCAGTCGGACGGCTCCGCGCCGAGCGTGAAGTCGAGGTGATCCGCCGACGTCAGCGCCTCGTGCGTGATGGATGCCACCGGCAACTGCTTGCCGTCGACCTGAACGTCGTGCACATAAGGACTTTCGGCGCCGGACGCGGTGATCGTCAGCGGCCGGCCGCCGAGCGGCGCGACGACCGTCCGGGTGAACAGCGGCGAACCGATCGCGTACTCCGGGGCGCCGACGCGCAGCGGGTACAGCCCGAGCGCGGCGAACAGGTACCACGCGGACATCTCGCCGTTGTCCTCGTCACCCGGGTACCCCTGGCCGATCTGCTCGCCGACATACAACCGGTCGAGGACCTCACGCACGATCGCCTGCGTCTTGGCCGGTGCGCCGGCGTAGTTGTACATCCAGGCGATGTGGTGCGCGGGCTGGTTGGAGAAGCCGAACTGTCCCATCCGGACCGCCCGCGCCTCGAGCATCTCGTGGATGATCGAGGAGTAGGTGCCCTGCTTCACCGCGAGCTCGGGGGTGCTGAAGAACGCGTCGAGCTTCGCCTCCAGGCCGCGCGGACCGCCGTACAGGTTCGCCAGGCCGCGCGGGTCGTGGGCGACATGGAACGCGAAGTTCCAGCCGTCGGTCTCGGTGAAGTCGCCGCCCCACTCCTCCGGGTCGAACTCCGCCGGCGTCTTCGCGAACGTCCCGTCCGGCCGGCGGCCCTGGAAGAAGTTGATCGCGTCGTCGAACAGCAGCACGTAGTTCAGCGACCGGCGGCGCAGGTACTCCGCTTCCTCGAGCAGCTGATCGCGCCGCTCGGGGAACTGATCGGCCAGCCGGGTCGCCAGTTCTGCGAGGCCGAAGTCGTTCAGGTACGCCTCGAGCGACCAGGACACGCTCTCCTCGGTGTCCGTGCTCACGTAGCCGGCGTAGAACCCGGTCTCGACACCCTTCCGCCCGACCTCGGTCGCCTCCGGCGCGACGGTCGCGTTGCGCAGCCCGGCGTCGTACGTCGCCAGCGGATCCGGCAACGGCACGCCCTTGAGGTAGGCATCCGCGAACGACACGTCGGAGCTGGTCCCGGTCATGCAGTCCGCGTACCCGGGCGAGGACCAGCGCGCGATCCAGCCGCCGTCACGGTACTGCTGCACGAACCCGTCGACGAGCTCGGCGGCCAGCTCCGGGTAGAAGAACGCGTACGCCGGCCACGCGGTGCGGTACGTGTCCCAGAAGCCGCTGTTCACGTACATCTTGCCGCTCCGGACGACCGCGTTGGTCTCGCGGTCGGTCGCCTCACCCTGGACCGGCTGGACCGGGCTCGCGTAGCGGTACTCCGGGGCGTCGGCGGTGCCCGCGTTCTCGAAGTGGGAGTTCGGGTAGAGGTTCAGCCGGTACAGGTTGCCGTACACGGTCCGCAGCTGCGGCGGGGTCGCGCCCTCGGGCCGGATGACCGCGAGCCGCTCGTTCCAGATCGCGTTCGCGGCGGCGCGGACCTCTTCGAGAGTGCGGCCTTCCAGCTCGAGTTCCAGGTTGTGGCGGGCCTGGTCGACGCCGATGAACGACGTGGCGATCCGCAGCGTCACCTCGGCGACGTCGAACGTCGCGGCGCGGGCGTTGCTCCGGCCGCCGGTCGTCGTACCGAAGGACGTCGGCGCGGCGGAGAACACTCCGTAGCAGTACATCCGGGTACGGCCGTCCTCCGAGCCGTTCTCGACCCAGCCGGTGACCGCGGTCCCGTCGAAGGCGAAGGCGCCGTTCTCGTCGATCGTGTCGAAGACCAGGTGCTGTCCAGGGGCGTCGGACGGGAACCTGAAGCGGAAGATCGCGCCGTGGTCGGTCGGAGCCAGCTCGGCGCGGACGCCGTTCGCCAGGCCGACCGCGTAGAAGTCGGGGCGGGCGATCTCGTCGTCGTGGCTGAACGCGGCCGCGCGCTCGGCCGGATCGCCGAGCGGCTCAGCGGCGGCGACCGGCATGATCGTCAGCTGGTCGCGGTCACCCATCCACGGACTCGGCTGATGCGAGAACGTCAAACCCTGCAGCTCGGGGAGATTGTCGGCGTTGTTGGCCCGGTGGTACTCGTACGGCCAGCGGTGCGTCGAGGCGTCGGTGACCGGCGTGACGAAGTTGAATCCGTTCGGCCAGGCGGTGATCGGCAGCGTGTTGCCGCGCGAGAAACCGTGGCTGGCATTGGTCCCGCGGCGCGTGTCGACGTACTCGGTGAGGTCGTCGCCGTTCGGCTCGGGCGGCGTCGGGCCGACCTCGATGTCGTCGATCCACCCGGCGAAGTCGTGTCCGGCCTCGGGCGCGTCGACGACAAGCAGTACCTGCGCGATCGTGCGGCCGGCAGCTGCGGTCAAGTCGATCTGGACGTCGTTCCACTGGTTCGCGTACAGGATCTTGGCGGCGCCTTGCCCCGCGGCGTTCGCGGGCTTGCCGTACTGGTCGCGGGCGCCCTCGAGTCGCGATCCGTCGGCGAAGACAAGCTCGACGGCCGCGTACGTCGCCGAGTACGTCAGCGCCTCGTCCAGCTCGGGATAGATCTTGTAGCGCAGACGATCACCCGCGTCGACGACCCGAGCGATGGTTGGCAGTTCCACCTCCTGCCGTCCGCCGCTCGTCCCGGAGTACCGGGTTCCGTCCACCGCGCTGAACCCCGCCCGCGGGCTGGTCGGTCCGGCTGGGCCACCACCAGTCTCGATCCTCACGCCGGTCATCCTACGGGCGGACGTCCAGGTATGCAGAAGTGCCGACAAGGGGTGGAATCAGGGCCTGACCGCCGACTTGTGCATACCTGGACGTCGCGCCGTCGAGGCCGGGCTGACGCTGCGTCCACCTCCGGCGACCAGTCGATCGGCGGCGGGTCGTCGACCACCGAACGCCACGCCTCGGCGAGTTCGGCCATCGTCCGCGTGGGGCCGACCGCGTTGAACGGACCGGGGAGCCGATCCGCCGTGAGGTGCAGGAGGAAGGCGGCCAGGTCGCGGGCGTCGATGTACTGCACGGGCTGCTCCGCACGCGCCGCGCACTCCATCGGCACCCCGTGCGCCAAGGCGCGACCCCAGTTGCCGAAGTCCGGGTTGTACGGCCCGACGACGAACCCCGACCGGACGGCGGACGTACGCTCGCCGAAGGTGGCGCTCAGCAACGACTCGCACCGCACCTTCGACGGGCCGTAGAGGTCCATCGTGAACTCGTCCTCCGGCGCACCCACCGGCCAGTCCAGCAGCCGCGCCGACTCGGTCATCCCGGCGTCGGTCCGGCTCGCGTACACGGCGATCGACGACATGTACGTGTAGTGCTCGCACCGATCCCGCAGTACGGCGGCACTCAGCGCCACGTCCCGCACCAGGAAACCCGGCATGTCGATCACGCCGTCCCACGCACCGGCGGCGAGGGCCTGCGGCGCGGCCCGTTCGCCGACGATCCGCCGCACCGACGGGAACAACGACGGGTTCGTGCGACCGCGGTTGAACAGGGTGACCTCGTGACCGGCGTCCAGCGCCAACTCGACGACGTGCCGACCGAGGTTCTTCGTCCCGCCGAGAACCAGCAGCCTCACGACAGCTCCGCGACCAAGCCGGTCAGCTCACTCAGGAGCGGGTCGATCCACTCCGAAGAGCCCGGGATCGTGCGCTGACCTTCCTCGACCAGGAAGGTCAGCGCCAGCAGGCAGAAACAGGCGCCGCCGACGAGGAGCTGTCGATCCACCAGGAAGGGATCCGCTCCGGCGGCTTCGACGTACCGAGCGACGATCGGCTCGCGGTCGTGGCCGAAGGTCGCGGCGTCGCGGACGAGGGTGTAGAGGTCGCTCAGGTGTGGGGCGAGATACGCGAGCGGCCAGTCCACGACGGTCCACCGCGTGCCGTCGGAGACCAGGTTCTTCGGGACGAAATCGCCGTGCACGACGCGCACCGGTGCGTCCCGGTGCAGCCGATCGAGCGCGTCCACGAGCGGATCGAGGTCGACGTCGACCCGCCCGATCCGGGCGCCGAGCTCCTTCACCCGGGCCGGCGGGAACTCGCTCGGTCCGTCCACCGGTGCGGACCGGATCCGCGCGACCAGCTCGGCAGCCGCCAGGAAGTCGTCTGCTGCCGGTTCCTGCTCGAGCGTGACCCGGCCGACATCGGCCAACACGAGGACACCGTCCGCGGCGGACAGCAACTCCGGGGCGGGCAGCCCCAGCGGGACCACGAACCGCTCGTAGGCGGCGGCCTCACCGGCCTGCGCATCGGTCCCGCGCTTCACGATCACGCTGCTCAGCCCGTACGAGAGCCGCCACACCTCCGACGAACCCCACCGCCGGAGCAACTCGCCATTGACCGCGTCGGGCGCCGGCGCCCCGGTCACCGCCAACACAACCTGCACCGCCTGCGCGGGAAGCCACGGAGGAAGCATCCGAAAAGTAGACCACGGTCGGCCGCCGTGCGTCCCCGAATTAGGGTGTGGGTATGACGGAGAACGCCACGCACGCCTGGGGCTTCGGCCTCGCCACCGTTACCCCCGCCGGGAACGTCCTCGACGTCTGGTACCCGGCCCCCGAGCTCGGCACCCGGCCGGCCGGCGCGAAGAAGGCGCCGAAGGAGCTGATCGCGGCGGAAGGCAACGACGAGCTCCGCCAGGTCCGGCGCAAGGTGGTGGCGACCGAGATCACTCTGGCCGACGCCCCGGACGGTACGGCGGATGCGTACCTGCGACTGCACCTGCTCAGCCACCGCCTGGTCCGCCCGCACGGTGTGAACCTGGACGGCATCTTCGGCGCCCTCCCGAACAACGCGTGGACCTCGCTCGGCCCGGTCCCGGTCGACGAGATCGAGAACGTCCGGCTCCGCGCCCGGGCCGCCGGCAAGCACCTGAGCGTGACCAGCGTGGACAAGTTCCCGCGGATGACCGACTACGTCGTCCCGTCCGGCGTGCGGATCGCGGACGCCGACCGGGTCCGGCTCGGCGCGCATCTGGCCGCGGGGACCACGGTCATGCACGAGGGATTTGTGAACTTCAACGCCGGCACGCTCGGCACTTCGATGGTCGAGGGCCGGATCGTCGCCGGGGTCGTGGTCGACGACGGCAGCGACATCGGCGCCGGCGCGTCGATCATGGGCACGCTGTCCGGCGGCGGCAAGCAGGTCATCTCGATCGGCAAGCGCTGCCTGCTGGGCGCGAACGGCGGGATCGGGATCTCCCTCGGCGACGACTGCGTGGTCGAAGCCGGGCTGTACGTGACCGCCGGCACCAAGGTGACGCTCCCGGACGGCAGCGTGGTCAAGGCCCGCGACCTGTCCGGCCAGTCCGGGCTGCTCTACATCCGCAACTCGGTGACCGGCGCCGTCGAGGCCCGGCCGCGGACCGGCGAGGGTATCGCGCTCAACGAGGCCCTGCACGCCAACGCCTGACCCGTCTGGCCGAAGGACCAGCCCGAGCCGCCAGTCCGAGTTGCCAGTCCGAGTTGCCTGTGCGGGTTGCCAGTCCGAGTTGCCAGTCGGCGGCGCGCGCCAACCAATGTGACACTCTGCACGTCAACCAGTTCGTGATGCACGAACCGGAACCTGTCCCCCGCCCCCGACCGTTGGGAGCGGTATGGCGGTGAAGCGTGGTGCCCTGGTGGCAGTGGGCGCCATCGGCGCGCTCAGCCTGGTGGTCGGCGTCGGCATCGCCTGGCTGGGCGGCAAGCGGGTCGGGAACCTGCTGCCGCCCAAGGAGCAGTGCAGCGCGACGGTCAACGGCCAGCTGGTCGTGCTCGACTTCGAGCAGGCGCAGTCCGCCTCGATCATCGCGGGGATCGCCGTCCGGCGCGGGCTGCCCGCTCGGGCGGCGACGATCGCGCTCGCCACGGCGTACCAGGAATCCGGGCTGCGCAACCTCCCGCACGGCGACCGGGATTCGCTCGGGCTGTTCCAGCAGCGCCCGTCCCAGGGCTGGGGTACGGCGCAGCAGGTCCAGGACCCGTACTACGCGACCAACAAGTTCTACGACGCGCTGGTGAAGATCAGGAACTATCAGCAGCTCGCAATCACCGTCGCGGCCGACCGGGTGCAGCGCAGCGCGTTCCCGAACGCGTACGCCGACCACGAGGCGGACGCCCGTGTGCTGGCCTCGGCTCTGACCGGGCAGTCGAAGAGCGTCTTCAGCTGCACCGTGAACACCGAGTCGGTCCCGCAGGAGGCGATCAACGGCGCCGGGCTGACACCGCGCGCGGACGCGGTCCGCAAGGACCTCGCCCGCACTTTCGGGCGGCTGCCCACCGGCGGGTACGCGGCCGGCGGGGTGACCACCGGCCACATGGAAGGCTCCGCGCACTACGAGGGGCGGGCGGTCGACGTGTTCGTCCGGCCGATCTCGGCGGCGAACACCACCAAGGGCTGGGCGATGGCGCAGTACCTGGTCGCGAACGCGGACCGGCTGAAGATCAAGACGGTCATCTTCAGCGACAAGATCTGGACCGCCGGCGGCCGGTCCGACGACGGCTGGCGGGACTACACACCGCCGGAGCGCTCCGGCGACCCGAAGATCCTGCGGCACCTGGACCACGTCCACGTGGACGTGCTGGAGCAATGAGCACGCAGCAGCGAGCCTGGGGCGGTGAACGCGGCCGGGCGCCGCTTCCGACGAAGCGGCGCCCGGCTACCCGCGACTGGATGCGATCAGTTGATCACTCGTCGTGCTCCTGCGGCGGTAGCGCGGCGATGAACGGGTGGTCCTTGTCGATCTTCCCGAGCTTGGACGCGCCACCCGGCGAGCCGAGGTCGTTGAAGAAGTCGACGTTCGCCGTGTAGTAGTCCTTCCACTGCTCCGGGGTGTCGTCCTCGTAGTAGATCGCCTCGACGGGACACACCGGCTCGCAGGCTCCGCAGTCGACGCACTCGTCGGGGTGGATGTACAGCATCCGGTTGCCCTCGTAGATGCAGTCGACTGGGCATTCCTCGACACAGGCGAGGTCCTTCAGGTCAACACACGGCTGCGCGATGACGTAGGTCACTGCTACTCCTCCTATGGCAGGCAAGCGCAGCGCTGGACTAGGGGTGCTGCGATGCGGTGGTGCTCAGTGTCTCTGGTGTCTCTAGTATCACGGTAGTACGTCGCCCACTTTGCCAGGAGTCCGGATCGTGTCAGGCCCCCAGGGGCGCCTTCGGGCCCGTGATATCGGACACCGTGTCGTCGTCAGGTACCGGCTCGAGGGCGGGCTGACCGACCTGATCGGCGTCCTGGCGGCCTGGAGCCCCGACCGGGTCGTCGTCCGGCCGGCCGATGGCACCACCCACGAGATCCCGGTGGCCGACATCGCCGCGGCCAAGCCGATCCCCGAGATGCCGCTGCGTCCGGTCGACGTGGAGCAACTTTTTCTGACCACCGCGCTGGGCCGCCCGGCCGTCGAGACGGCGTACGTCGGGCAGTGGTTGCTGAGGGCATCGTCCGGGTGGACGGGCCGCGCCAACTCGCTGCTGCCCGCTGGGGATCCAGGGATGCCGGTCGCGGACGCCCTGTCGAAAGCCGAGGAGTTCTACGCCGAGCGCGGGCTGCCGCGGCTGGCCCTGATCCGCCTCGGCAGCCCGTACGAGGCGGAGATCCGGGCGCGCGGGTGGATCGAGGCCCGCCCGGAGGAGTCCGACGTCCTGGTCATGCACACCACGCTCGACCACGTGAACGCAGTCCCCGAGTACGACGTACAGCTCACGGAGCGGCCGGACGACGCGTGGTACGCAGCTACTTTCTCGGAATCTACTGTGCCGGAGCCAGCGCCGGCAGTGCTCGAGGGCGCGGAGAAGGTGAGGTTTGCGTCGGTGACGGTCGACGGGCAGGTGGTCGCCGTCGGGCGGGGCGCGATGACCGGGCACTGGCTCGGCGTGGACTCGATCCGCGTGTCCGAGGGGCACCGCCGGCGCGGACTCGGTACGGCGATCGTCCAAGGGCTCGCGCGCTGGGCCGGGCAGTACGGCGGCCGGCGTACCTATCTCGAAGTACTGGAGGAGAACACGGCCGCGCTGGCGACGTACAGCCGTCTCGGGTACCGCGAGGCGTACCGCTACCGCTATCTGACCAAGCCCTGACAACGCGGGAGACGCTACGCTGCCGTGCCATGGCGGATCACGTGGCGGACCAGGTGTCAGGGCGACCGGAGTACGCAGGCGACTTCGAGGGGACTGTGCGGGTGGAGTACACGCCGCACCCGGACGACGGGGTCGCTGATCCCGGCGAGATCGTCTGGACCTGGGTGCCGTTCGAGGAGGACCACCGCCGCGGCAAGGACCGGCCCGTGCTCGTCGTCGGCTGGGACGAGCCCTACCTCCTTGCGCTGATCCTCACCAGCAAGGACCACGACCGGGACGCCGCCGACGAGGCGCGCTGGGGCCGGGTCTGGCTGGACATCGGCCGCGGCGCCTGGGACAAGGATCAGCGGCCCAGCGAGGTCCGGCTGGATCGCGTCCTGCGGATCGACCCGCAGCAGGTCCGCCGCGAGGGTGCCGTGGTCGACGAGACCGTGTTCCGCGAGGTGGCCGCCGGGCTGCACAACCTGCAGGGCGGCTGACCCTCAGCAGCCGGGTCCCAACAGCCGAACCTCGACGGCCGGTCCGCAACGAGCTGACCGTCGATCGGCCGGGCCTCAGCGTGTCGGCTTGGTGAGTGCGTTCCCGGTCGACGGTTGCCGTCCGGGCGGCGTCGACGGACCACCGGGCGGCGGCGTGACCGGGGTGCCCGGCTTCGGTCCGCAGCGGATGTCGTCGGCCGCGTTGTACTTCGTCGTGAACGACTCGGTCTTCTGGCGGACGCCGTTCTTCGACAGGTACCGGTAGATGGTGATGTCGAAGCCCGCGGTCGGCGCCTGCGGCTCGCACTTCTCGGCGGTGTTGTAGACGACCTTCGGCTGACGGATGTTCGTCCGCCCCGACTGGCCCGCGGTCACGTCGACGAACTTCGTGCCCCAGATGACCACCCGGATGCTGCCGCTGCTGCCCGGCGTCGACGACTTGAAGATCGTCTGCACCAGGATCCCGTGGCCGGAGTTGTTGCGGAACTTCAGGTCCACCGACGGCCAGGCCACCGTCGCCTCCCGGCCGACCGGGTAGCGGCTGATGTAGACGCTGTGCGCCTTGTGCTCGAGGATCTCCAGCCCGGCGAAGAACGCCGCGTTGAAGGTCGTGGTCGCCGACTGCGAGACCCCGCCGCCGAAGTCCTTCTCGAACCTGCCGCCGCTGATGATGTAGCCCTCGGCGAAGCCGTTCTCCTTGGTTCGCTCGCCGACGATCTTGTTCAGGCTGAAGACCTCGTTCGGCTTGAGCAGCGTGCCGTTGATCTTCGCCGCCGCAGTCCCGATGTTGGTGTTGCGGTACGCCGCGTGCGGGAACTGCGTCGTGAAGTCGCCGATCTTCTGCGTGATCCCGAGCGCGGTCGCCTGCTCGGTGGTGAACTTCGCCTTGGTCGGCGCCAGCGGGACCGCAGCGCGTCGCTCGCCGGTCGGCTTGGGCAGCGCGGACAGGATCGCCGCGCCGATCTTGGTCCGATCGACGACGGTGCCGTTGACCGCCGGGATCACCTTCGGGGCACCGCCGACGATCTGCACGGTGGCGTCCTTCGGCAGCGTCTCCAAGGTCTTGAAGCGCTGCTGGAACAACGGCTCCAGCGCCTTGGTGCTGATCGCCGGGATGACCCGGCCCTCCTGCACGCTGACTGCCAGCGCGGGCGCGAGCTCGGCCGGCGTCAGGTCGACCGACTTCGCCCCGACGGTCAGCCGGATCGGGCCCGACATGGCCGGCTCGGCGAACTCCGACATCGCCTTGTCGATCGCCTCGCTCGCCGCCTGCGGCTTGGTCACCGTGACCGGCAGCTCCTTCGGGGCGCCGTCCGCCGGGTACGCCGCCACCACGGTGTCCGTGGCCTTGGCGGTGTCCAGCTGCAGCCCGTCGGCGGGTTCGTGCTTGACCGGCTTGGTGCCCTTGAACGTGATCGTGCCCTCGGTGGCCTTCCGGTTCACCTGGCCGGCCAGCTTCTCGACGGCGGCCTTGAGCTTCGCGTCGTCCTTGGTGACCACCGGCTCGACCGGGTCGCCGCCGCTCAGCGCGCGCCAGATCCGGCCCGGCGCCAGGCTGCGGCCCGCACCCGCGGACTCGACGGTCTTCTCGACGTCGATGCCGAGGCCGGCCTCGGCGGGCACCACCTGGAACTTGGACCCACCGGCCTGCAACCCGATCGGCGCGGCCGCGCGATCCTTCAGACCGGCGGTCAGCTTCTGCTTCGCGTCCTCCTCGGAGAGGCCGCCGATCGGGATCCCGAGCACGGTCGTGTCACCCGGGATCTTGTCCCCGGCGAACGCGAAGGCAGCGCCGTACCCCACCACGACGACGCCGAGCCCCGCGGCGGCAATGATCCCCGCGAGCTGTTTTCTCCCCACCGGACAGTGTCCTCCTGCTCGAAGCCGTGGTCAGGGCACAAAGGCACATCTTACGGGACGGAACAGGGCCGACCGACCGCCGGGGCCGCCCCTCACTGCCCCGCGGTAACGATCAGTTTCCGGGCAGTTCCCGGTAGTCACCGCAATGGTAGATCAGCGCGCTCGGATCGCCCGGATCCCGCACGCCCAGGCTGAGCACTTCACCCACCACGATCGTGTGATCTCCCCCGTCGTACGTCGCCCACGTGCGGCACTCGAGCCACGACAGGGCGCCGTCGACGGTCGGACAGCCCGTTTTCGGGCCTGCCGTCGTACCGATGCCGTCGAACTGGCTGTACAGGTCCCGGCCGGAGCGGGCGAACCGGTCCGCGATCGGCTGTTGGGTCGCGGCCAGCACCGACACCGCCCAGTACCCGCAGTCGAGGACCGCGGCGTGCATCCGGACCGCCTTGTCCACACAGACCAGCACCAGCGGCGGATCGAGCGACACCGACGTGAACGCGTTCGCGGTCATCGCGTGCGCGACGCCGTCCTGGAGCGTGCTCATGATCGTGATCCCCGTCGCGAACCGACCGAGGGCAGCCCGGAACTCGGCGGGCGGGACGCTGCCACCGGACGCGGAAGAGGACACGTCAGCAGGTTATGCCCGGACCTGGGTTGACGCCTCAACCAGCCATGTGGGACCGGTCACCTCACCCGCATCACCCGGCTGACCGCGGGTACCGGAAAGGCGATGGTTGGTTGGTGACCCGCAGCGTCCCCGGCCCGGAGCCTTCCTGGCTCGGGCCGGGGCCGTTGGTGCAGTGACTACGCGGCTACGACTTAGAGGCCCGCGAACAGGTCGTGCTCGACGCCGTCCGGGCCGGGGGCCGCGGTGCCCTTCACCAGGCGGTAGGGCTCGGAGCTCCAGATCTGGTTGCCGATGTTGTTCGACAGCGCGAAGAACGGGCCGTCGACGGTGATCTGCGTCGCATGCGCCTTCATCGCGTTCATCTTCCGGTCGATGAACTGCTCGCCCTCGATTACGCAGTCGATGAACCGGTCCGGCGTGACGAACGGACCGAGCGGCCCCTCCGGGTCCAGCCCCTCGAACGTGGTCGTGTCGCCGGACTCCCGCAGCGCGCGCAGCTGGGTCCGCATCCGCGACTCGGCCATCGCCGTCCAGTAGATCTTCGGGATGTCCCAGGCCGGCCCGAGATCCTCCCGGTACGACCGGGCGGCGGCCAGCGCGGCGGCGTACATCGCGACCCGGTGGGCCTTGATGTGGTCCGGGTGGCCGTAGTTGCCGTACTGGTCGTAGGTGACCAGGACCTGCGGGCGAACCTCGCGGATCACCGGGACCAGGTCGTCGGCGGCGGTCAGCAGATCGGCCTGCCAGAAGCTGTCCTTGCGGGTCTCCGGCGGGACGTCGGCGTTGCCCTCCTCGTTGTAGATCATCCCGGTGTCGCGGTACTTGCCCGCGCCGCCGAGGAACCGGTGGTCGGTGACCCCAAGCTCGGCCATCGCGTTCGCCAGCTCACCGATCCGGTGCTCGCCGAGCGCGTCGTCCTGATCCGAGGCCAGGTGCTCCAGCTCGGGGACGAGGACCTCGCCCTCCTCGCCGAGGGTGCAGGTGATCAGGGTGACGCGGGCTCCCTCCGCGACATAGCGCGCCATCGTCACACCGTTGTTGATGGTTTCGTCGTCCGGGTGGGCATGCACCAGCAGCAGCCGGCGCTCAGCAAGCTCAACCATGCCGAAAGCCTACGTCCAGCCGCGGACAGTTCGCGGCGTGAACCCTCCGCGAGCGGCGCACACGCTTGCCGGTCTGAGTCTGTCTGGGTGCGTGAGCCTCCTGGACCAAGGCACGCGACGGGACCGGGCCGCCCGAGTTGGGTGCGGGTCGGCAGTGTGGCTCCTACGCCGTGGAGTATCCGGCCCTTTTGATTGATCCGTGGGTGGGTTCGAGTGACAGCGTCGGCGCCCACGCTTAACGACCGCGCCGTACGACCGGCGCCGTACGACCGCGCCGTACGACCGCGCCGTGGCGCGCAGGCCGGAAGTTCTCGGGCGGTGCGACAGTTCGTGGGGGGTTTGGACAGGAAATAACGGGTCCGCACGCACCGGAACCTGTTCACACCCCCGACAAGGTGCCCCACGGCTACGTCAATGAAGCCGAGTATCCGCGGGACCGCGGCGCGCGCACGGCGGCGCTCGGACGGCGGTGCGTGGACGGCGCTGCGTGGACGCGGTGCGTGGATGCGGCGCGTCGACGCGGTGCGTGGACGGCGCTGCGTGGATGCGGCGCGTCGATGCGGTGCGTGGATGCGGTGCGTGGACGGCGCTGCGTGGATGCGGTGCGTGGATGCGGCGCGTGGACGGCGCTGCCTGGATGCGGTACGTGGACGGCGCTGCGTGGATGCGGTGCGTGGACGGCGCTGCGTGGACGCGGTGCGTGGATGTGGTGCGGTCAGCCGAAGCGGCGGACCAGCAGGCAGCCGGCCTGGAACCGGGACTGCGCGCCGAGGCCGGCGATCAGTGCCTTGATCTCGGACCGGATCGTGCGCAGCGACAGTCCGAGCTCGTGCGCGATCGCGGCGTCCTTCGCCCCGGTCGCCATCAGCCGGCCGATCGTCAGCTGCCGGCTGGTCAGCTCGCGCACCGCGACCGGCGACCGCCGGTGCGATCCCAGCTCGTAGACCTCGCAGACGACGTCCGGCCCGCCGTCGCGTTCCTCGACGCCGTCCGCGGGCGCCGCCGGAACCGCCGGGTACACCGACATACCTCACTCCTCCCCAAGAGTTTCCGGACAGGATTCTCGTCGCCGCTGACGAGACGTTGCCAGGTACAACCCATACAAACCGCCCATACATACAGGCCCCCGCACAGTGCGGGGACCTGCCCGGACATGCAGGAAGGGCGGTGCCGAACGGCACCGCCCTTCCCGAAGTGTGCTGGGATCAGCTCACTTTCTTGACCCCGATCTGGGTCAGGTCAGGCAGACCACCGGTGTTCGGGTCGGCCACGACGTTGTCGAGGTTCGAGCCCACGACGTACACGTTGAGGTCCTGAACGGTCGGCACCAGCGGCGCCGTCTTCATGATCTCGACGTACAGGTCGGACAGACCGGTCTCGATCTTCTGCTTGTCGGTCTCCTTGGACAGCTCGGCCATCTTGTCCCAACCGGCCTGGCTGCGACCGTAGTTGTTCTGCGCGGCCTTGCCCGGCGAGGTGGAGTCCGGACCGAAGACCGACGGCACGATCGTCGTCAGGCTCGCCCAGTCGTAGCACCAGCCGGCGGTGATCAGGTCGGCGGCCGAGGAGTCCTGCTGCTGGGTGGAGTAGTAGTTGTCACCCGGGATCTTCTGGATCTCCACGTTGATGCCGGCGGCCTTCCAGGACGCCTGCGCCGCCTCGGCGGCCTTCACGGCCAGACCGGAGTCGGCCGTCGCCAGGACGAGCTTCTCGCCCTTGTAACCGGCCTCGGCCAGCAGCTGCTTGGCCTTCTCCGGGTCGCCCTGCTCCGGAGCCTTGAAGTGCTCCTCCGGCTTGTAGCCCTCCATGTCCTGCGGAATGATCGAGTCGACCACCTTGGCCAGACGCTCACCACCGCGACCGTCGCGGTAGCTGGTCCGGTCGAGGCCGTAGTACAAGGCCTCCCGCAGCTTCTGGTTCTTCAGCAGCGGCTTCTGCTGGTTGAACGCGATGTAGCGACGGCAGATGTCGGTGCCCTCGACAACCCGGTCCTTCACGTTCGCCTGGTTCGTCTTGGCGATGTTCTCCGGCTGCACACCGGCGAAGCTCAGCGAGCTCTGGTCGGCCGCACCGTTGGCGATCAGCCGCTGGTCGACGGTGGCCTCGGCGTCACCGAACTTGAAGACGAACTTGTCCGGACGCGCGTCGCGCAGCGGGTCGGTCTTCGGGTCCCAGTGCTCGTTGCGGACCAGCGTCAGCTGCTTCTTGCGGGTGTAGGACTCGATCTTGTACGGGCCCGAGGAGAACGGACGGTTGTCGTACTGCGTCCGGGTGTCCTTCGCCTTCGGCACCGGCGCGAAGACCTTCATGCTGGTGGTGCCGTCGAAGGAGGCGACCGGCCGGTTGAGCTTGAAGATGATGGTCTTCTCGTCCGGGACCTCGATCGCGGTGCAGCCCTTGCCGCCGTTGTTGTTGTTCACGTACGGGCCCTTGAAGCCCGGGCAGTCGAGGTACTCGTGCGCGTACGGCGCACCCTCGGCCATGTCCGCGGCGAACGAGCGCTCGGCGTTGTACTTGATGTCGGCCGCCACGATCGGCGAACCGTCCTCGTACTTCAGCCCGTCCTTCAGCTTGAAGGTCCAGGTCTTGAAGTCCGGGCTCGACTCGTAGCTCTCCGCCAGGTCCTTCTCCAGGACGATCTTCTTGTCCTTGGCGTCGTAGCGGTAATCGGTCAGCGTCCGGGTGAACAACTTACCGATCATGTTCGAGTCGGTGACGAAGTTCCGCGCCGGGTCGAGGTGCTCGACGTCGCTGACGTGGTAGACGGTGACGGTACCCCCCTTGGCACCGGCCGAGGCCTGCCCACCACTTGGCGACTCACTTTCTCCCCCGCCGCAGGCAACCGCGGTCAGGCTCAGACCGAACCCCACGGCGATCGCCACTCCGGTTCGTTTGAGGTGATCCATGGCCAGTGTTCCTTCCTTGTGTTGACACTTGTCGCCGGGTCGCGGCGGCACGCAGAAAACGATCCACGTCGTGTGGCGGTCATCAACTCACGAGTTCACAAACTGCGCAATGCAGTTTGGGTTGCTTGACCGGATCGTGATCCCTTCCATGCCGTCGGTACACCGAACAAACGCTCTGGGTAGTCGTCAGACCACGTCCCGTTCCTCCGGGAAGTGGCAGGCCGCTTGGTGGCCCGGGGCGCCGATCTGCATCAGCGGCGGCTCTTCCGTGGCGCAGATCTCCTGTGCCTTCCAGCATCTGGTCCGGAAGCGGCACCCCGAGGGCGGGTTGAGTGGGCTCGGTACGTCCCCGGTCAGCCGGATCCGTTCGCGTGCCTCTTCGGCGTCCGGATCGGCCTCCGGCACCGCGGACAGCAACGCGTGCGTGTACGGGTGCCGGGCATGGTTGTACAACTCGTCCCGGTCGGCGGTCTCCACCACCTTGCCCAGGTACATCACCGCGACACGGTCGGAGATGTGCCGGATCACCGACAGATCGTGCGCGATGAACATGTAGGCCAGACCGAACTCGTCCTGCAGATCCTCCAGCAGGTTGACGATCTGGGCCTGGATCGACACGTCGAGCGCCGACACCGGCTCGTCGCAGACGATCAGCTTCGGGCGGAGCGCAAGTGCCCGGGCGACCCCGATGCGCTGGCGCTGACCGCCGGAGAACTCGTGCGGATAACGGTTGTAGTGCTCGGGGTTCAGCCCGACCGTCTCCATCAGGTCCTGGACGGCCTTCTTGGTGCCGCCCTCGGGCTTGGCGCCCTGGATGTCGAACGGCGCCGAGATGATCGTGCCGACCGTCTGGCGCGGGTTCAGCGACGAGAACGGGTCCTGGAAGATCATCTGGATGTCGCGCCGGAACGGCCGCATCTTCATCCGGTTCAGGTGCGTGATGTCCGAACCCAGGAACTCGATCGTGCCGCCGGTCGGCTCGTCCAGCCGGGTGACCAGCCGGCCCGTGGTCGTCTTCCCGCAGCCGGACTCCCCCACCACGCCGAGCGTCTCACCCGCCCGGATGGTCAGGTCGACACCGTCGACCGCCTTCACCGCGCCGGTCTGCTTCTGGAAGAGGATGCCCTGCGTCACCGGGAAATGGCGTTGCAGGCCGCGGGTCTCCAGTAGCACCTCGCCGCGCTTGGCTTCCTTGCCGCTCGTCTGCTCGGCAGCTGTCGTCGTACTCACCAGCACTCCTCGGGCATCAGAGCTTCGGCTTGATCTGCTCTGTGAACAGCTGCCGGCGCTGTTCGGGCTTGATGTGGCAGCGCACCATGTGCGGCTCCTGACCGACCTGCAGCAGCTCCGGCAACTCGGTGGCGCAGCTCGCGCCGTCGACATAGCTCTGGTAGTCGCAGCGCTGCTGGAACGGGCACCCCTTGGGCAGGTTGATCAGGGAGGGCGGCGTACCCCGGATCGACTGCAACCGCCCGCCGCCGGCGCGGTTCACCCGCGGCACCGACCCCAGCAGACCCCAGGTGTAGGGCATCTCGGGCCGGTAGAAGATGTCCCGGACCGGGCCGGACTCGACCACGCGGCCGCCGTACATCACGACCACGTTCTCGGTCATCTTCGCCACCACGCCGAGGTCGTGGGTGATCAGGATGATCGCGGAGTTGAACTCCTTCTGCAGATCCTGCATCAGGTCCAGGATCTGCGCCTGCACGGTCACGTCGAGCGCGGTGGTCGGCTCGTCCGCGATCAGCAACGCGGGGTCGCACATCAGCGCCATCGCGATCATCGCGCGCTGCCGCATACCGCCGGAGAACTGGTGCGGGTAGTCGTAGAAGCGCTTGTCCGGCGACGGGATGCCGACCCGGTCGAGCATTTCGATCGCGCGCTTCTTCGCCACTTCCTTGGGTGCGTCGTTGTGCACCCGGTACGCCTCGACCAGCTGGTCGCCGACCCGGTAGAACGGGTGCATCGCCGACAGCGGGTCCTGGAAGATCATTGCGACCTGCCGGCCGCGCAGCGTACGGATCTCGGGCACCGTCATGCTCACCAGCTCGGCGCCGTCCAGCCAGATCTCGCCGCTCACCTGGGCCCGGCTGCCCTTGTGCAGCCCCATGATCGCCAGGCTGGACACACTCTTGCCGGAGCCGGACTCGCCGACGATACCGAGCGTCTTGCCGCGCTCGAGGGTGAAGTTCAGCCCGTTCACGGCCTTCACCAGACCGTCGTCGGTCGGGAAGTGCACCTGCAGGTCTTTGACCTCCAGGAACGGCCGCCCAGCGCGGGATTCCGCCGGTGTCGTACCGGTCGCGGATTCGGTCACCATGTCACCTCGCGTCACCTCGTGTCTCCTCGACCTGATCAGGACAGCCGCACGCGCGGGTCGATGACGGCGTACAGGACGTCGACGATGATGTTCGCGAAGACCACGAAGATCGCGGCGAACAGTACGACGCCCATGATCGCGGGCAGGTCGTTGCTGAGCACCGAGTCGATGGAGAACTTGCCGAGTCCGGTGATGCTGAAGATCTGTTCGGTGATCACCGCACCGCCGAGCAGGCCGCCGACGTCCAGGCCGAAGATGGTCACGATCGGGGTCAGCGCGGAGCGCAGCCCGTGCTTGAAGACCACGGTCTTCTCGTCCAGGCCCTTCGCCCTGGCGGTCCGGATGTAGTCCTCGTTCATGGTGTCGATCATGTTCGCCCGGGTCAGCCGGGTGTACAGCGCCGCGAACACCAGCGCCAGCGTGAGCCAGGGCAGGATGTAGAACTGCGCCCACTTCACCGGCCCGACCGTGAACAGTGCCGCGTTCGCCGTGTCCGGGAACGGGATCCAGTTCAGCTTGACGATGAACAGGAACAGCAGCAGGTAGCCGAACACGATCGTCGGGAAGGACACGCCGAACAGCGCGAGCCCAACGCTCAGTTTGTCGACGAACTTGCCGCGACGCAGTGCGGCGATCAGGCCGAGCATGACGCCGGACACCAGCCAGAGGACGGCGGCCCCGACGGTGAGCCAGAGGGTCGCCGGGAACGCGTCCTTGATCGAGTCCCAGACCGGGATGCCGTTCTGGTACGACTCACCGAAGCACGGCCAGTCGCAGTTGCGCTCGTTGCCCTCGGAACCGATCGTCCGGCCGCCCGGGCTCACCAGCCCCTGCATGTACTGGCCGTACTGCTGGATCAGCGGCTTGTCGAAGCCGTACGTCGCATTCACCTGGGCGACCGTCTCGGCGTTGCAGTTCTTGCCGCAGATCAGCAGCGCCGGGTTGGCCGGCGTGGCCCAGAAGAGGAAGAACGTGATCGCGCTGATCACGAACAGCACGAACACCGCCTGGATCACCCGGCGGATCAGGTAACGGCCCACGGGTCAGCTCCTTCCGGCACGCGGGTCGAGGGCGTCCCGAACGGAGTCGCCGAGCAGGTTGAACGCCAGCACGGTGATGAACAGCGCCATCCCCGGGAAGAACAGGTACAGCGGGTTGCTCTCGATCCAGTTCGACGCGTCGGCGATCATCCGGCCCCACGACGAGGTGGGCTCCTTGATACCGACACCGAGGAACGACAGCGAGGCCTCCGCGGTGATGTAGCTCGGGATCAGCAGGGTCGTGTAGACCAGCAGCGTCGGCAGCAGGTTCGGCAGGATCTGCCGAAAGATCACGTACCCCGGACCGGCGCCGAGCGACCGGGCCGCCTCGACGAACTCGCGTTCACGCAGCGACAACGTCTGACCGCGGACTATTCGGGCCAGATAGGCCCAGCCGAAGAACCCGAGGACGAACATCAGTACGCCCATCCTGAGTTTGTTGTCGTCGGGGATCCCGAACAGGTCCTGGCCCCGGGAGGCGATCACCGGCGTCAGCGCCATCACGAACAGCAGCGACGGGAAGCTCAGCATGATGTCCATCAGCCGGCTCAGCAGCGTGTCGACCCAGCCGCCGAAGTAGCCGGACACCATGCCGATGACGGTGCCGATGATGACCGCGAGGATCGTGCCGCCGAGCGCGACGAGCAGCGAGACCCGGGTGCCGTAGACCAGCCGGGAGTACACGTCGCGGCCGTTCTGCGGCTCGACACCGAGCCAGTGCTCCGAACTCGTGCCGCTGCCCCACAGGCCGCCGATCGGGATACCGCCGTCGCGAGTGTTCAGCAGCGGATTGCCGCTCGCATCGGTCTTGTTGAACTGGTCCGGCGGGAAGCCGTTCAGTTTCACGATCAGCGGCGCGAAGAGCGCGACCGCGATGATCAGCAAGATCACCACGGCGCTGATGACCGCCACCTTGTCCCGGCGCAGTCGCGTCCAGGCGATCTGGCCGAGTGACCGGCCTTCGATCTCCTTCGCCTCGCTCGTGTCGGCAAGACCGTCTGCCGGCAGCCCCTCATCGGGGGACTGTGCCTCGGTTACCCCCAGCGTCATCGCCCGTTCACCTGTTCCTTCGTGGTGGTGCGCACCCGGACCCTCCCGCCCGGCTGGCCGGGCTCCCGGGAACCCTACGTATCTCGCAGTGTGGACGCCATGGGAAGCCGCCGCTAGTCACCGAATCGTGATCGGTGTGACGTAAACCACTCACATCGTCTGACGAAGCGCCCGCACGAACGGCCGGTCCGGGACCAGCCAGTCGTTGTCGTCGAGATCCCCCGGCGCGAACCACCGCAGGTCCGAATGCTCCCGCAGAATCGGGTCTCCGGCGACGATCGTCGCCGAATAGACGTGGAGTCGGTACTCCGGTGAGATGTCCACGCCGGGGCCGAGCGACGGACCGACTGTGATCTCCACAGCGAGCTCCTCGCGGAGCTCCCGAACCGCGGCCTGCTCGTCGGTTTCCCCGGCCTCGACCTTGCCGCCCGGGAACTCCCAGCCACCGTCCGGTCCCGGTCGGTAGGCGGCCAGCACGAGGCCGTCCCGGATCAGGGCGACGCCCACCACGCTCTGCACCACTTCGATCCTCTCCTCGGTCCGGCAGGACTCTGCCAGACGCACCAGTTCTTCGGGTGCTTCAGAACTGTCGGTGCCGGCCGTCATGATGCTGCGATGCCGTTGCAGAACAGGGTTCTCCCCACCCAGGAGATCGTCGCCGACCCCGGACGCGGCCTGCTGATGGGCAATCGCGGCTGCCTGCACGGCCCGGACCGGCGGCTCGGCACCACCCGCTGGCGCTCGAAGGCGTGGATCAGCTGCGTCCTCGATTTCCGCGGCCGCCGCCGCGACCCGATGCCGCCCGGCCGCTGGACTGCCTTGTTCTTCCTGGACGAAGCGGTCGCGCTGGCCGCCGGCCATCGGCCGTGTCATTACTGCCGACGCAGGGATTTCCTGCTGTACGCCGGTGCGTGGGCGCCTGCCGACGTACCACGACCGCTGGCGGCGGAGATGGACGCGGTGCTGCACAGCCAGCGCGTCGACGTACGGACCCGGCGGCAGCGCACAACGATCCAGCCGCTGTCCGAACTGCCGGACGGAGCGATGGTGCGGTTCGACGGAGCGCCGGCGCTGGTGCTCGACGGCCGGATCCTGCCGTGGTCCTGGGACGGGTACGCCGCGCCCGCGACACCGCGCGGCCTGCACGAGATCGAGACGCTCACACCACCGGCGAACCTGGCGGTACTACAGGGCGGATACACCCCATTACTCCACCCGTCGGCACGCGCGCAACTGAGGGCACCCTAACTGGAAACACGCCGTACCGAGGGGTCTTCCGTTGCGCGCCCCACAGCGGCAAAGTGTGCCCATACTGACAGCAACCTGACCATCACTGGAGTCGGTATGGGTGAAAGCAACAGCGGCGTTGCTTCTGTCGTTCGCGCGCTCGAGAACCTGCATGCGGCCGTCGGAAAACTCAGCCAGGAGTACGGTGACACCCTCGGCATCCGCCGCCTGGTGTCCGACGTGGCCCGGCTGAGCGACGATCTCGCAGAGCTGGGCCCGCCCGACCCCAGGCACAGGCCCGGACCCGTTCCGGAGGAACTCGAGGAGATTCCCGACGTGGAATACGACGCGTCCATGTGGACAGACGCGGAGCACGAAGGTTTCGGCGCACCTGACAGGCACGCGCCATGATCGAGCGCAGCGAGATAATTCGACACAGCGACGTCGTGCCAGCTGAACCGCCCGCAGCGAAGCGAGGAAGGTTCTGATGGCTACCGGAGTCAGCGCGCCAGGACGCGCGCAAGTAGGCCTCAAGACCGCACGGACCGATCGCTGGTGGCTCGCGCCGTTGCGCATCGGCGTGATCCTGGTCTTCTTCATCGTCTACGCGACGGTGCGGATCTTCATGAACAAGTGGTACTGGGTCGACGCGTACCACTACCTCACCCCGCTGTACTCGCCCTGTGTCACGAACAGCTGTGTCGAGGGCTCCAGCCATCTGGGTACCTGGTTCGGCAACTTCCCGCGGTTCCTGCCGTTCGGCATCATCACGTTCGTGGTCCTGGCCGGCTTCCGCGGCACCTGCTACTACTACCGCAAGGCCGGGTACCGGTCGCTGTTCTTCGCACCGGCGGCCTGCGCGGTGCCGGAGCCGCACAAGAACTACACCGGTGAGCGGAAGTTCCCGCTGATCGCGCTGAACCTGCACCGCTACTTCTTCTACGGCGCGCTGCTGTTCGGTCTGCTGAACATCTACGACGGCATCCTGGCCTTCCACGGCAAGGACGGCGGCTTCGGGATCGGTCTGGGCACCGTGATCATCTGGATCAACCTGGTGTTCCTGTGGCTGTACACGCTGTCCTGCCACGCGTGCCGGCACATCGTCGGCGGCCGGCTGAAGAACTTCTCCAAGCACCCGCTGCGCTACCGCTACTGGACCTTCGTGTCCAAGCTGAATCCGAAGCACGGCACCTTCGCGATGACGTCGCTGTTCACCGTGATCCTGACCGACTTCTACATCATGGCGCTCTCGGCCGGCTGGTTCTCCGACCTGCGCATCATCAACTGAGGATCTGAAGACTTTCCATGACTGAGCTGGAACGACACTCCTACGACGTCGTCGTCATCGGGGCCGGCGGCGCCGGTCTGCGCGCGGCGATCGAGGCGCGCGAGCAGGGCAAGCGGACCGCGATCATCTGCAAGTCGCTGTTCGGCAAGGCCCACACCGTGATGGCCGAGGGCGGCTGCGCCGCCGCGATGGGCAACGCGAACTCCAACGACAACTGGCAGGTGCACTTCCGCGACACGATGCGCGGCGGCAAGTTTCTGAACAACTGGCGGATGGCCGAACTGCACGCGCAGGAAGCCCCCGACCGGGTCTGGGAGCTGGAGACGTACGGCGCATTGTTCGACCGGACGCCTGACGGCCGGATCAGCCAGCGCAACTTCGGCGGCCACACCTACCCGCGGCTCGCGCACGTCGGCGACCGCACCGGTCTCGAGCTGATCCGCACGCTGCAGCAGAAGATCGTCTCGCTGCAGCAGGAGGACTTCGAGGCCACCGGCGACTACGAGGCGAACCTCAAGGTGTTCGCCGAGTGCACGATCACCGAGCTGCTGAAGGACGGCGACGCGATCTCCGGCGCCTTCGGGTACTGGCGCGAGTCCGGCCGGTTCATCCTCTTCGACGCGCCCGCCGTCGTGCTGGCGACCGGTGGTGTCGGCAAGTCCTTCAAGGTCACTTCGAACTCCTGGGAGTACACCGGTGACGGGCACGCGCTGGCGATGCGGGCCGGCGCGACCCTGATCAACATGGAGTTCATCCAGTTCCACCCGACCGGCATGGTCTGGCCGCCGTCGGTGAAGGGCATCCTGGTCACCGAGTCGGTCCGCGGTGACGGCGGCGTCCTGAAGAACTCCGAAGGTAAGCGGTTCATGTTCTCCTACGTGCCGGACGTGTTCCGCGCGCAGTATGCCGAGACCGAGGAAGAGGCGGACCGCTGGTACAAGGACCCGGACAACAACCGGCGTCCACCGGAGCTGCTGCCCCGCGACGAGGTCGCCCGCGCGATCAACTCCGAGGTGAAGGCCGGCCGCGGTACCCCGCACGGCGGGGTGTTCCTGGACGTGTCGTCGCGGCTCCCGGCCGAGGAGATCACCCGGCGGCTGCCGTCGATGTACCACCAGTTCAAGGAACTGGCCGACGTCGACATCACCGCCGAGCCGATGGAGGTCGGCCCGACCTGTCACTACGTGATGGGCGGCGTCGAGGTCGACCCGGACACCGCGCAGTCGCGGGTCCCCGGTCTGTTCGCGGCCGGTGAGGTCGCCGGCGGTATGCACGGGTCGAACCGGCTCGGCGGCAACTCGCTGTCCGACCTGCTCGTCTTCGGGCGCCGCGCCGGCCTGGGCGCGGCGACGTACGTCGACTCGCTGAAGGAGCGGCCGAAGATCGCCGAGGCCGACGTCGACGCGGCGGCCGCGGACGCGGTGGCGCCGTTCGAGCTCGAGGGTGGCGAGAACCCGTACTCGATCCACCAGGAACTCCAGCAGTCGATGAACGACCTGGTGGGCATCATCCGCAAGGAAGAGGAGATGGAGCAGGCGCTCGGCCGGCTCGCCGAGTTCCGCGGCCGGATCGCGAAGATGACGGTCGAGGGGCACCGGCAGTTCAACCCCGGCTGGCACCTGGCGCTCGATCTGCGGAACATGCTCACGGTGTCCGAGTGCGTGGCGAAGGCGGCGCTGCGGCGGCAGGAGTCGCGCGGCGGTCACACCCGCGACGACTACCCGGAGATGTCCGCCGAGTGGCGCAAGAAGCTGCTGGTCTGCGCGCTCGACTCCGACGGTGCGGTGAACGTGACCGAGGAGGACCAGATCCCGATGCGCGGGGACCTGCTGGAGCTGTTCGAGGTCGACGAGCTGAAGAAGTACCTGACTGAACAGGAGCTGCCCGCGTGACGTACACAGGCAAATTCCGCGTCTGGCGGGGCGACGCCGAGGGCGGGGAGCTCAAGGACTACGAGGTCGAGGTCAACGAGGGCGAGGTCGTTCTCGACGTCATCCACCGCCTGCAGGCCACCCAGGCGCCGGACATGGCGGTCCGCTGGAACTGCAAGGCCGGCAAGTGCGGCTCCTGCAGCGCCGAGATCAACGGCATGCCGAAGCTGATGTGCATGTGCCGGATGAACACATTCGCCGAGGACGAGGTCGTCACGGTCACGCCGATGCGCACGTTCCCGGTGATCCGGGACCTGGTCACCGACGTGTCGTACAACTACACCAAGGCCCGCGAGGTCCCGGCCTTCAAGCCGCCCGCGGACCTCAAACCGGGCGACTACCGGATGCAGCAGCAGGACGTCGAGCGCTCGCAGGAGTTCCGCAAGTGCATCGAATGCTTCCTGTGCCAGAACACCTGCCACGTGATCCGGGACCACGAGGAGAACAAGGAGAGCTTCTCCGGCCCGCGGTTCCTGATGCGGATCGCCGAGCTGGACATGCACCCGCTCGACGCCGCCGACCGGCAGAAAGCCGCCCAGGAAGAACATGGCCTCGGCTTCTGCAACATCACCAAGTGCTGCACCGAGGTCTGCCCCGAACACATCAAGATCACCGACAACGCCTTGATCCCGATGAAGGAACGCGTCGTCGACCGCAAGTACGACCCCCTGGTCTGGCTGGGCAACAAGATCCGCCGCCGCCCCAACTGACCCGCCGGACCCCGTGAGCCCCTGGTTCCCCCCGAACCAGGGGCTCACTCTTGCCCTCGTCCCCACCGCCGAGGCGGCTCGACGTACGACGCGAGCCCGCGGCATAGCGCAGTATTGCTGGACTCCGGTGACGCCGTACGACGCCATCTCGTGACGCCGGCGAGGAGCTGCCGTGACTGTGGTTGGCACGCTCGCCTGTCCCCCGCGCCACAAGTGGGGGCTGGGCTCATGCGGTGGAGGGCTTGAACAGGAAATACCAGGTGCGCACCCACCACAACCTGCCCAAACCCCCGAAATGTGCCCGCCCTCCAGCCGTTGACATACGCGCAACGCCGACTCCCGACACCACCCACCCGCTCCCGTGCGCAGGGCGCAGGGCGCAGCCGCGTAGGAGAGCCTGTCGTACTGCGGTTCGCGCGCCACCCCCGAGCACCCACGCCACAAATGGAGGCCGGATACAACCAACGGGGACCTTGAACAGGAAATACCAGGTGCACACCCACCACAACCTGTCCAAACCCCCGAAATGTGCCGACCCCTCCGGCCGTTGACATACGCGCAACGCCGACTCGCGAAAACTCTCCTAGTACTACAGCCGGAGATCGTGATCTGCGGCGGCGTCAGGCCACGATCCGGGCCCGATCCGGGGAGGATTTCACCCCAGGATC
>NZ_JBEZFT010000046.1:0-53976 GCF_040649595.1 Kribbella sp. NPDC048915
TCTGGCACAACGACCGAATCGGAGCACCCGTACTCCGGTCCATAACCGCCTACGACCACTGAGATCCCAGGCCCAGCCGTGCATCAATCATCTAGCCCAGACGGCTCAACAGGCCACCGTCGACGCGGTAGCACGAACCCGTCACTGCGCTGGCGGCGTCGGACAGCAGGAACAGCGCCACCTCGGCGACCTCGTCGGGGTCGATACTCCGGCCGATCGGCTGCCGCCGGCCCCACGACTCGACGAGCTCGGACGGGTCTTGCCCGGGCTCGGCCAGCGCCTGCGCGGCGTCCTCGAGCAGTTCGGTGCGGATCACCCCCGGTACCAGGGCGTTGACCCGGATGCCCTCCTCGGCGTGGTCCAGGGCGAGTGTGTTCGTCAGCGCGGCCACTGCGGCCTTGGACGCGGAGTAGACGCCCGCGGCCTTCTCGGTCGCGAAGGCCATGATCGAGGAGGTCAGCACGATCGACCCACCGCCACGGTCGCGCAGATGCGGGATCGCGTGCTTGACGCACAGGAAAGCGCCGCGGGCGTTGGTGTTCATGATGCGGTCCCAGGCCTCGGCGTCGGTGTCCGGCGCCGCGGCGTAGCCGACAATGCCGGCGAAGGCCGCCAGCATGTCCAGCCCGCCCAGCCGGTCCGCCAGCGAGTCGATGGCGGACCGGACTTGGTCCTCTGAGGTCACGTCGGCGGTCGCGATCACGGCGCTCCCGCCGGCGTCCTCGATGCTCCTCCGGACGCGCTCGAGGTTGGCGGTGTCGATGTCCACCAGACCCACCCGGGCGCCGCGGGCGGCAAGCATCCGGGCGACCCCGGCACCGATGCCGCGGCCGGCGCCGGTGACGATTGCGGACTTGTTGTCGAAGGCGCTCATCGGCCCACCGCCTCGGCGTCGCGGAAGGAATCCTGACGGCCGGCGGCAGCACCGGTGATCCAGGCAACCACCTCCTGGGGGCTCGTCGACGCCGTCCACACGTCGGCGACCTTGCGTCCTTGCCGGAGCACGACCAGCCGGTCCGCGACCTCGAAGCACGCGGCCAGGTCGTGGGAGATCACGATGACCAGCATCCCTCGCTCGCGCAGCCCGGTGATGAGTTCCTGGACCCGCCGCTGCTGGCCGACGCCGAGCGCCGCGGTTGGCTCGTCGAGCAGCAGGATCCGCTCGGAGTCGGTGCCCGATCCTCGGCTGGTGGCCCGGGCGATGGCGATGGCCTGGCGCTGCCCGCCGGAGAGCATCGTCACGGTGCGCCGCAGCGACAGCCGGGAGACGCCGAGCCGCTGCATCTGCTCGACGGTCTCGCGGCGCATGGTCGCGCGGTCGATGAAGCCGAGGCGGCCGGCGATCCCCCGCCGGCGCGGCTCACGCCCGAGATGCAGGTTCGCGGCGGCGTCCAGGGTGCCCACGAGGGCCAGATCCTGGTACACCATCTCGATGCCGAGGTGCTCGGCATGCCGGGGTGAGCGGATCTCCCGGGCCACCCCGCGGATGCTGATGGTGCCGCCGTCGGCGGTCTCGGCGCCGGCGAGCACCTTCATCAGGGTCGACTTCCCGGCGCCGTTGTCGCCGAGCAGAGCGACCACCTCGCCGCTGCCGGCCTCGATGGAGATGCCGTCGAGCGCCTGCAGGCCGCCGTACCTCTTGGAGACTCCGTCCAGCCGGAGCAGTGGCTGCTCGGTCACGAGCGCCGTCCCTTCTCGAGGCGCCGTTCGACGGCGCCGGTCAGCAGGTTCTCCAGCACTATCGCGAGCACCAGCAGGCAGCCGGTCACCACGAGCGCGTAGTACGGCGCCACCCCGTTGAGGAGCAGGCCTGTGGAGATCACGCCGAGCACCAGCGCGCCGGCGAGCACGCGCAGGATGTTGCCCTGGCCGCCGGAGAGCACCACGCCACCGAGGGCGACCGCGGTGATCGCGTCGAAGACCGCGGTGCTCGCGGCGGTCGGCTCGGCCGTGGTGAGGAAGCCGAGCATGATGCAACCGGCCAGCGCGGCGGCGCAGCCGGAGAAGACGAACGCGCCGATCGTGTAGGCGTTGGTCCGGATGCCGCAGCGGCGGGCGGCCTCCTCGTTGCCGCCGACGGCGAGCAGCCGCAGTCCCCAGACGGTCGACCGCAAGAACACGGCGGTGACCACGACGACGCCGATCATGACCACGGCGGGGGCGGTCAGGGTGCCCCCGAACCGGTGCTGGCCGAGCCAGTCGAACCCGTCGACGCCGAAGATCTGGTTGCCGCCGGCAAGGATGAAGGCGAGACCGCTGTAGGTGCTGAGTGTGCCCAGTGTGGCCACCAGCGGGGAGAGCCCTGCCTTGGTCACCAGCAGACCGTTGACCGCTCCGAGCGCCGCCCCGAAGCCCAGGGTCAGCGCCAAGGCGGGCAAGCTGGGCACTCCGGCCTCGAGCAGCCTGGCGGCGACGATCCCCGAGGCAGCCGCGATCGGCGCGATGGAGAGGTCGATCCGGCCGGCCATCACAACCACCGCCTCACCGACGGCGAAGATCGCAGTCAGCGACGCCGAGTCGGCGATGTCGGCCAGGTTGCCGGCGCTGAGGAAGTCCCAGCCGTACCAGGCGACGAAGACCGCGATGGTGACGGCGAGCACCAGCACGATGGCGAGGTCACGAAGCACCAGGACGCCGCCGCGCTCGCGCGGGTCGGACTCCGCGGCGCCCGCACCGGGCGTTGCGGAGGAGGACCGGTCGGGCCGGGTGACCGTGCTCATTCGGCGGTCGCCCGGGCCGGGGTGAACAGCACCGTCTTGCTGTTCCAGAACGCCGACTTCTTGTCGCGCACCATCTCAGGGAGGATCACCGCGGCGGCGCCCATCCAGTTGGAGTACTGCGGGTCGAACTCGGCGTACAGGGTGCCGTCCTTGAGGGCCTTGATGCCCTCCTCGCTGCCGTCGAGACCTACGAAGCAACCCTTCTTGGGGTCCTTGCCGGCCTCCCGGAAGGCCTGCATCGCGCCCATCACCTCGGAGTCGCCGATGCCGGTGAAGCCGACGATGTCCTTGTGCGCGCGCAGCATCGTGCGGGCGCCCTGCACCGCCTTGACCCGGTCACTCTTGCCGTCGGCCTCGGCCACGATCTCGACGCCGGGCGCCAGCGCCTTGATGGCGTCCCGCTCGCCCTTCATCCGGTCGGCCACCACCGGCCCGCTGACCGCGGTGGTGGTGATCAGGCCGACCTGGCCCTTGCCGTTCTGGCGCTTGTTCATGCACTCGGCGAACGCCTCGCCGACCGAGTAGCCGTAGTCGTACCAATTGAAGTCCACGGTCACCAGGCCGCGCTTCTGCTCCACTGGCGGGATCCCGACCAGCACCGTCGGGATGCCGGCGCCCACCGCTTCGTCCAGCACCGGCTGGAACGACTCCGGGTTCACCGCGCCGGTCACGATCGCGTCGACCTTGCGCTCGATCAGCGCGCGGACCTGACGGATCTGCTTGGCCGCGTCGTTGTTCGGGTCGGTGATGATCACGTCGTACCCGTAGCGATCGCCGAGAGCTTTGAAGTCCTGGGTGATCTTCGCCAGGATCGGGATCTGCTGGCTGATCAGCGAGACGCCGATGGTCAGGCGCTTGCCCTCCGCTTTCGGCGCGTCGGCGTCGTCCGACCCGCCCTGGTCCGAGCTGCAGCCGGCGAGTCCGAGCGAGGCGACCAGGACGAGGGACGCCCCGAGACGAAGCCGGCGACCGACTCCCCCGGACCGGCCCCAGCGGTGTCGCGTGTGGCTGTGGGTCATGTCGTTCCTTTCGGGTGGCGCCACCGAACTGGCGCGGATTGTGGTGCGGGTCGGCCGAATTCGAGATGGCGTAGCTGGATCCGATAGGTGCTCAGGCCATATGCAGGCCGCCGTTGACGTCCAGGTGCGTCCCGGACAGGTAGCTGGCCGGCTCGGCGGCCAGCATCGCCACCACGAACGCCACGTCGCCGGGGCTGCCGGTACGTCGCATCGGCACCCTGCCGACCACGTCCTGCTTCACATCCGCGCCCATCACCTCGGTCATCGGGGTGTCGATGACGCCGGGCGCGACGCAGTTGACGGTGATGCCGTGCGGGCCGGCCTTCTGGGCCAGCGAGCGGGTCAGGCCGATGATGCCGGCCTTGGCGGCGACATACGCCGGACCGGCGGCCACGCCGCCTCCGGTCTGCGCGGCCATCGAGCTGAACAGGATCACCCGTCCGTAGCCGTGTTTGGCCATCTCGCCGATGGCGGCCCGGGCGCAGAGGTAAGAGCCACGCAGGTTGACGTCATGGACCCGGTCCCAGACCTTCTCGTCGACCTCGTCGAGGGAGCCGGTCTCGTAGACGCCGGCGCACGCGACCAGCACGTCCAACCGGCCGAATGCCTCCACCGTGACCTCGACGAGCCGCTGGGCGCCCTCGGGTGTGGACACATCGCCGGGGACCGCCAGCCACCGATCTGCGTGCCCGGGCGGTGGCTCGATGCCGTCCTCGCGAAGGTCGGCCGCCACGATCGCGCAGCCCTCGAGCGCGAGCACCCGGGCCACGCTGGCGCCGATCCCGCTGCCGGCACCGGTGACGACCGCCACCCGACCGTCCAGACCGAGTCTCATGAGGCCGCTCCGGTGTCGATCCGGTAGACCTGCAGGGCGTTCTCGACCCGGACCCAGTGCTGCTCGTCCGGGCTCAGGTGCTCGGTCCACCATTCCATGTCCTGCCACAGCTCCCGGTAGCCGACTGCCGGCCGGTCCACCGGGAAGTTACTGCCCAGCAGGCACCGCTGCGGGCCGAAGACCTCGAGCGCCTCCTTGACCACGACACCGATCTGGTCGGCGTCCCAGTGCGGCGAGAGGAAGCTCAGCGCAGAAATCTTCAGCCACGAGCTCGGGACCTCGTCCGCGAACCTCTCGAGCGCCGCGCGCCACCGGACCCGAGCGTTCGGATCGGCCGGCGGCAGCCCCAGGTGCTCGAGGACGACGACCAGCTCGGGCACCCGCCGGAACACCTCGGCAGCCTGGGCCAGCTGGCTGGGCCAGGCCAGCAGGTCGAAGGTCAGCTCGCGCGCGGCGAGCTGCTCCAGCCCGCGCGGCCAGGCCGGGTCGTCGAGGAGGTTGTGGGTGAGCACATCGGAGCGCTGGGAAGCCGGATCGTACCAAAGCTCCTGCCGGATCCCCCGGAAGAAGTCGTACTCCATATGCCGATCGAGCACGTCCTCCAGGTCCGCCGCGCGCAGGTCCGCGTACCCGACACAGACCGTCGGAGTGGCCGGATCCCCCTGAGCGCGCAGCTCGGCGAGCCAGGCGGTCTCGGCGAGCGGGTCCGCGGCATGGTCCATCTCGGCCTGGACGTGCACGGTCGCGACCAAGTCAGCGTCGCCGACATCGCGGCGCCAGTCATCCAGCACGTAGTCGAACGCGAACTGGTCGCCGCCGGGGTCGTCGAGCCAGGGGTACCGGAACCGGCCGAGGTCCCAGAGGTGGAAGTGCGTGTCGACGAACGCGGTCATGAGCTGAACTCGTACGTCGAGAGTCCGTCCGGGCTCATCGAGGTCAGGCCGCCGTCGACGGCGAGATCCGCGCCGGTCACGAACGACGCGGCGTCGGAGGCGAGGAAGGCGACCGCGGCCGCAACCTCGTGCGGCTCGGCGCACCGCTCCAGCGGGCAGAACCGTCCCCAGATCGGCTCCCACTTGGCCCGGTCACCGTCGGCACCGCGGTCGAGCACCTCGGTCCAGATGTAGCCCGGGCTCACGCTGTTCACCCGGATTCCCCGCGGCGCCAGGTCGAGCGCCTGGCAGCGGGTCAGCGAGAGCACGCCGCCCTTGCTGGCGTTATAGGTCCACCGGCCGGCCTGGGAGACGTGGCCGGAGATGCTGGCGATGTTCACGACCGCGCCGGCATCGGAACGGGCCAGTGCGTCGGTGGCATGGGAGACCAGGTGTGCCGGAGCCATCAGGTTGACCTCCAAGGTGCGCTGCCACTCGTACTCGGTCGCGCCCACGCCGGCGAGCAGGAACACCGCCGCGTTGTTGACGAGCACGTCGAGTCGCCCGTCGGGTCCGGCGGCGGTCTCGATCAGCTCGGTCTGCCGTGCCGGGTCGGTGATGTCCAGCTCGAGCGTGGCCAGCCGGTGGGCGTCCGCACCCAGGCTGTCGCGCACGGCCGCCAGCCCGGCGCCGTTGAGGTCGGCCGTGGTGACCGACGCACCCTCGGCGATGAACTGCCGCACCGTCGCGGCACCGATGCCGCTGCCTCCTCCGGTGACGAGGACCCGCTTGTCGCGAAAGCGGTCGGAGATCGCGACCTGCTGCGGGCGCCTCGGCTCCTCGGCCATGACGGAGTTGTCGTAGTAGGCCGTCAGAGCGGCGATCTTGTCGCCGCGGCGCCGCATGATGTTGACGCCGTCCAGTTCGGTCACCTCGCCCGACGGTCCGGTGAAGCGGGCGTGCCACTCCAGCGACGCGACGTCGTCGTCACCGTGAACTCGGCCCAGGCGCACCGCGAGGCCGGGATAGGCCTCCGCGCTGCCGGCGTAGTACCCGCGGATCTGCTCGTGCCCGGTGAGGACCACACCCGGGCCCACCCAGGTGGCGTCATCGGTGAAAAACTCCAGGATGCGGTCGACGTCGCGCGACTCCTCGGCCTGCCAGTAGGCGCGGGCGATCTCTTCTATGGTGGGCATGCTTGTCTCCTCGGATGCGATACCTGCTCGGCTACCAGTAGTGCCGGCCCGTGGCGACGACGCCGAGCTCGAACACATGTGAGCCGGCCGGCGCAGTGACGATGTGAAGTACTGATCGAGCGACCTCGTCCGGATCTAGAAGGTCGGTCCGGTGCTCACCGGCCGGGTTGACCAGCGCGGTATCGGTGCCACCGGGGTTCAGCAGCGAGACCCGGATGGGGCTGCGCTCGAGGCTCAGCTGCTTCGAGACCGCCAGGGTGAGCGCGCGTAGTGCGAACTTCGAGGCGGGATAGGCTCCTGACTCCCCCTGCGCGGTCCAATGCGCCTCGACCGACCCGATGTTGACGACGTGTCCCGTCGTCGCGCGCTCGCGCATGAGCATGATGGCCCGGCGCATGCATGCGTACGGCACGACGGTGTTCACTTCGAGCACGGCCCGTAGCTGTTCGGGTTTTACGTCCTCGATCGGCCCGAACGGCGCTGCACCCGCGCTGTTCACCAGGATGTCCAACCGTTGGTGACGCTCCTGAATCCCGTCGAAGAGGTCATCGACGAAGCCTGGAGCGGTGAGGTCACCGGCGACGCTCTCGGCGGACCCATCCGTTTGTGCGATCTGCGCCGCGACCCGGTCGAGTTCGGAGGCCGAGCGTGCGGCCAGGACGACGTGCGCTCCGGCATCGGCGAGGGCACGGGCGACGCTCGCTCCGATGCCCCGCCCTGCGCCGGTCACCAGCGCGAACCGGCCGGTCAGCGGCTGCTGATTCGGAGTCATCGGGTTCGACCGCTTCCCGCGCTGAGGAAGACCTCGATGACGGGGACGGTGACGTCAGGCTTGACGATCGGAAGTTCCAGCCACAGATCGTCGGGATCCGGTGCGTGCAGCAACGCCAACGGATGCGACGGGGGCCGCACCTCCGCGCCGTCATGGAGGAATTGGGTGTACTCGACCTGCGTGCCCAGGCCGGGCACGACCAGAGGGTGGGACGGCCACTGCAGGAGGTGAAGGTAGAGACGGCGCGTCTGCGGGTTGTAGGTGGCCGCAGTCCCGAGCGGCAGCGAGCTCACCAGCTCCATCGGCGCCTGCGTACAACCATGGATCGACCGTCCATGCAGTCCCATCCACTCTCCGACGGACGCCAGCCGCTCGAGGCTCGGCGGATCGATCTCGCCACGGCCGTTGGGGCCCAGGTTGAGCAGCAGGTTGCCGCCCTTACCGACGACTTCGATCAGCAGTGTGACCAGCTGCTCGGGTGACTTCAGGTTCGGCATGGTCGGGGTGTAGCCCCAGGCGCCGTAGATGGTCTCGCAGGTCTCCCACACCGCCGGCGTCCCGTCCGCGAGGGTCGGCCAACTGCCCGGCACCGCCTGTTCGGGCGTGACGATATCGAAGTCGTTGCCGAGTCGGTCGTTCACCAGGATTTGTGGCTGGAGTTCCCGGATGAGTTTCATCAGCCCCGTCGCGTCCCAGTCCTCAGCGCCCTTTCCGGGATCGACGGCAGGGTCGAACCTGGTCCATCCGGTCTTCACCGCGTCGAGGAACGCCGCCTTGTTCCGCGGGTTGGACGACCGGTGGTCCCAGGCCGCGTCGTCGTAGCTGTAGTCGGGCCAGAACACGTCGATAGGGCCGTAGTCGGTGAGCAGTTCGCGTACCTGGTTGTGGACGTACTCGCGATAGCGGGCCATGTCCCGCCCCGCGTTGAGCTGCTCACGGTCCCCATGCGCCTGCGGATGCACCTGATCGACTGTGAAGTCGGGGTGGTGCCAGTCGAGCAGCGAGTAGTAGAGACCGGTCCGTAGACCTCGGGAGCGGAAGGCTTCGAGCATGGGCCGCAGCAGGTCGCGACCGGCCGGTGCGTTGACCGCGGTGAAGTCGGTGTACTGCGAATCCCACAAACAGAAGCCTTCGTGGTGCTTCGCGACGATCACGACGTACTTCATGCCCGCCTGGGCGGCCGCGTCCGCCCAGGCCTCCGGGTCGTAGAGGTCCGGGTCGAAGCGCGGGAAATAGTGATCGGCGTACTGCGTGGCGGTCATCGCGGTCTCGCGCTGGTGAGCGAAGTCCCGGCCGGTCATGCTGAACAGTCCCCAGTGAATGAACAGCCCGAACCGCGCCGTCGTGAACCAGGCACTCTCAGCCGCGGTCGAGGGCGTGGAAGTCATCGCTGTCTCCTCCTTGAGTCATCGTGGGCAGGTCTGCATCCGAGACTGCCGATTCGATGAGCAGGCCGGTCTCATCCGGGAAGTGACACGCCGCCTGGTGGCCGGTCGATCGGCTCATCAGCTCCGGATGCCGCTCGCGGCACAACCTCCTCGACGGATCGAGATCGCCGGCCAACGGGCAACGGGGCTCGAAGACGCACCCGGCCGCGACGGTCACCGGGTCCGGCGGATCGCCGGTCAGCAGGAGCCGGCGAGAGCCGGGTTGCCGCTGAGCGCTGGGCGTGGCCGAGAGCAGGGCCACCGTGTACGGATGGAGCGGCCGTGCGAAGACCTCCGCGGTCGGCCCGAACTCCACAATCCGCCCGTGGTACATGACCGCGACCTGGTCGCACAGCTGCCGCACGACGGACAGGTCGTGGGAGATGAACAGGATCGCGAGGTCCAGTGCTGCCTTCAGCTCCGCGAACAAGTCGACCACCTGGGCCGCCACTGACGCGTCGAGGGCCGAAACCGGTTCGTCGGCGATGAGGACCTTCGGCTGCACACCCAGTGCGCGCGCGATCGCGACCCGCTGCGCCTGGCCACCGGACAGCTGGCGCGCAGAGCGGTCACCGATTCCCTCGGGCAGGTGGACGCGCGCAAGCAGCTGGTCGACCCGGGCGCCGGCCTCGGCCCGGGGAACCAGGCCGAGCTCGACCATCGGCTCGGCGATGAGCTGCCGCACCGTCATCCGTGGGTTCAGGGCCGCGTGCGGGTCCTGCAGCACCGTCTGCACTTCTCGGCGCATCAGCCGGAGTCGACGTCCGGCAAGTTCAGTGATGTCCGTTCCGTCCAGGATCACTCGCCCAGACGTCGGATCCTGCATCCGCAGGGCGATCCGCCCGAGAGTGCTCTTGCCACTGCCGGACTCTCCGACCAGCCCAACAGCCTCGCCGTGGAGCAGGTTCAAGGACACGCCGTCCACAGCGCGTACGACGCCGCGGCGGGTGGGGATGTGGCACCCGACCGCCTGCAGGCTCAACAGCGGAGCGCTCATCGCGATCCCCCGTTCGCACCGGCCGCCGACTCCACACCGGTCATGGTCCGGCGGGACGCCGCCAGCAGGGTCCGGGTGTACGGATGCTGCGGGTTGGCGAACACGTCGGCGCACGGACCGGATTCGACCAGCCGACCGTCGCGGAAGACGAGCACCCGGGCGGCGAACTCGGCCACTACGTCAAGTGAGTGCGAAATGAACAGGATCGCCATCGCGTGCCGCTCGTTCAAGCGGCCGAGCAGGTCGAGGATCTGTGCCTGGACCGTCACGTCGAGCGCGGTCGTCGGTTCGTCGGCAATCAGCAGCTCAGGCTCGTTCGCCAGGGCCATCGCAGTCATCACCCGCTGTCTCATCCCGCCGGAAAGCTCGTGGGGATACTGATCGAGCCGACGTTCGGACGCTGGAATCTCCATGTCCCGCAGCAGCTCGGCGGCACGACGCCTGCCGCCCTTGTTCCCGTGGGCCCGCATGACGGTCAGCAGCTGGTCGCCGATCGTGAAGAGCGGGTTCAGCGCACTGCGCGGATCCTGGAAGATCATGCTGATCCGGCGGCCCCGCAGGTCTCGCAGGCCAGGCTCGGGAAGGGTCAGCAGATTCACGTCACCGAAGCGGACAGCGCCACCGACAACCCGTCCGGGCCGGCGGACCAGGCCCAGGACCGCCCGCGCGGTGACCGACTTCCCGGATCCCGACTCCCCGACGATGCCGACGATCTCACCGGGAGCGACGTCGAAGGAGACGTCGCGGACCGCGTCGACCTGTCCGGCGGCAGTGTCGAAACAGACGCTGAGGTGCTCGACGTGTAACGAGACCATCGCTCACCTCACCGGTTCCGTGAGGTCGCCGAGTCCGTCGCCGCACCAGTTGGCAGCGAGCGCTGTGAGCAGCACCGCGACACCGGGAGCCAGCGCCGCGACAGGGTTGCTCATCATGCTGGTCTGCGCGTCGGTGAGCATCGCGCCCCACTCGGGGTCGGGCGGCTGGACACCGAGACCGAGGAAGCCGAGGCCGGCGACAGCAAGCAGCGTGTACGCGACTCCGACACACAGCACGGTGACGACGATGCCCACGCAGTTCCGCAGGACATGGCGGGTGGCGATCCGCCACGGCCGTACGCCGGCCGCCTTAGCGGCGAACACGTAGTCGGCCTGCCGGACCGTGATGACCGCCGCGCGGATCAGCCGCGCGTCCCTGGGGATGGCCGGCAGCGTGAGTGCGATCACCGTGTTGACTACGCCCGGCCCGAGCGTGACGGAAATCATCAGAGCGAGCAGGAGGAACGGCAGTGCGAGGAAGACGTCGCACAAGCGCATCAGGGCTGCATCGACCCAGCCACCGAGGAATCCTGCGGTCAACCCGACTGCGGCGCCACCCAGGCCGCTGGCCGCGACGGCGAGCGCGGTGATCCCCAGGGACGAGCGCCCACCGACCAGCAGCCGGCTCAGGGTGTCCCTGCCGAGTGAGTCCGTCCCGAGTGGGTGGGCCCAGCTCGGGGCGGCGTTGCGTGCAACAAGATCCTGGGCGTTCGGGTCAGCCGGCCAGAGCAGCGGGCCGACCAGGACGGCCAGCACGATGAGGACCAGCAGCGTGACACCCAGAGCCGTCGTCGGGTTCGTGACGATGCGGCGGAGTACGTCCCTGAGCACCCTGGCTGGGCCGGACCGGCTCGTCGTTGTAGAAGGATGCGTCGTCAAGGTGCTCATCGGCGGGTCCTCGGGTCGACGGCGCCGTGCGCCACATCGGCGAAAAGGTTCAGCAGGACGTACAGGACGCCGATCAGCAGCGTGACCGACTGGACGACGATGTAGTCGCGCGACTGCAGTGCCTCGAGCATGAAGCGCCCGATACCGGGCCAGGAGAACACGATCTCGACCAGCACCGCTCCGACGATGAGACTCGGGACGATCAGGCTCAGCAGATTGATCAGCGGCAGTACGGCGTTCTTCGCCGCCAGCCGCCACAGGATCGTCCGCGGTGGGACGCCGAATGCCTCGGCAGCAAGGATGTACTGCGACCCGAGCACCTCGACGAAGCTCGCGCGGGTGAAGCGAGCTAGGACGGCCGCGGGAAACACCGCAAGTGTGGCGGCCGGCAGGACGAGGTGCCGTACGGCGGTCAGGAAGGCACCGCCGTCAGCCGCGAGGATCGCGTCCAGGGTCATGAACCCCGTCACGTCCTCCAACCGGGTGAACGAGGAGAACCGCCCATTCATCGGGAACCAGCCCAGCGTCACCGAGAAGACGAACACGAGCACGAACCCCAGCCAGAAGACCGGCACCGACATCCCGGTCACGGCCAGGCTCGACGACAACCGGTCGACCCAGGAGCGGGGGCGGCGGGCCGACAGGATCCCGAGCGCGATACCGGCCGGGACCCCGATGAGCAGGGCGGTGAGGGCAAGCTCCACCGTCGGCGGCGCCTTCTCGGCGAGTACGTCGACCACATCGGCCCGCTGCGTGAACGACCAGCCGAGGTCACCACTGAGCAACCGGCCGAGGTAGCGGACGAACTGCTCGAGAATCGGCAGATCCAGCCCCCACTCCTCCCGGAGACGGGCGACGTCCGCCGGGTTCGCGCGATCACCCCCGGCGTGGACCTGGGCGGGGTCGCCCGGGACCAGCCGGTTCAGGGTGAACACGATCACCGCGATCCCGAGGAGCACCAGCGGGAGCACGAGCAGCCGTCTTAGCACAACGCCCACCAGACCGTTGCCCCAGCGGATGGAGGCCGTCATCGTCGGCATCTCAACCAACCGACACGTTCTTGAACAGCCAGACCAACGCGCCGCGGTTGTTCCAGCCCAGGTTGAACTCCTGGACCCGGTTGCTTGCCACCGCAGCGGTGCCGACACTCGCGATCGGGATTCCCATCAGCAGTTCGTTGCTGTTCAGCCGCTGGAGCTGTTGCCAGGCGGCGACCTGCTTGGCGCGGTCAGCCTCGGTGGACGCCTTCGTGACCAAGTCCGCGACCCGGCGGTCGGCCAGCGGGTTCGGGGCGGTCCAGGGCTTGGGATATCCCAGGTAGAAGAGCCGGAAGATGAAGTCGGGGTTGAACGAGTTGCCGTACCAGAGCACTTCGTAGTCATACTTGTAGCGGTCACTGAAGTAGGTGGCCGAGTCGACCACGTCGATCTTCACCTCGATCCCGATCTTCTTCAGGTCGGCCGCGATCGCCTCGTGGAGCCGGCGGAGGGAGAGGATCGGCCCGGACGATTCCATGGTCAGCGTGCGCAGCGTCAGTTGCTGCACGCCGGCTTCCTGGAGCAACGCCTTGGCCTTGGCCAGATCGTGGTCGAGGTCGGTGAGCCCGTCGGCGTACCCGTCGACACCTTCGACGACAACAGGCTGGTCGATCTCCTGGGAGTTCGACGGGTTGAAGAAGGTGCCGCGGTACGCATCCCGGTCCAGCGCGAGCCAGATCGCCCGGCGGACCCGAGGGTCCTGCAGCTGGGGGGGCTTGGGCGTGAGGAACCTGAGGAAGACGTTGCTGCTCGGGGTAGCCGTGTATTCCTTGTTGCCGTCCATCTTGGCCAGCCGTTCGTGATCCTCCGGCGCGAGGTCGAGCACCACGTCCGCGTCATTGCCTTGCAGCGCCAGGGCGCGCGCCGCCGGGTCGGGAACCTGCTGCAGCCGCAGCCGGTCGAGCGACACCTGCTCGGGGAACTCGGGGTATCGCTCGAACTCGACGAACTCACCGGGCGAGAACGCGGTGATCCGGAAGGGCCCGGATCCGGCATTGCGCAGGTCCTCGACGTTCTTCCCGTACCCGGGCTTCGCCAGGACGGCCGGGTTGAGGATGGGCATCTGGAAGAGCGGATCACGGATATCCGAGCGCGGCTGGCTGAGCGCGATCCGGAGCGTCTCCGGGTCGACGACCTTCACCTCCCGCACGATCGACGGGCTCCCGAAGGCAGCCGACACCACGCCGTAGGGACCCTGGTCCCGGAGCGGGTCGCCGGTGAAGAAGTACGAGTTCAGCACTTTTCCGACCGCTGTCGCGTCGATCGCCGACCCGTCGTGGAAGGTGAATCCCTTCCGGACGCCGATGGTGTGCACCAGGCCGTCCTTGGAGGCCTGGTAGGAGGAGGCCAGCCCGTTGACGATGCTGAAGTCGTCCTCACCGGGCAGGAACAACGGCCAGGCCAGTTGGTACATGCTGAAGATGCCGAGTGGGTAGGCGGTGCCGAGGTAGAAGTCAGCCGGCACACCGTCCGGCGTCACGATCCGCAGCGTCCGGTCGCCGGACGACTCGTCGGTCGTGCTGCTGCAGGCACTCAGAACGGCCAGTACAAGCGCGCAGAGGAGCGCTACGAGCCTCACTTCGATGGAACGGCGTCGCACTGCGACGGCAGAGACGGAATGCATCGACTGGATCCTTCGGTTGCGGTCGTCAACGGACATCAGACAGACACCTCCTCGGTTCACCGTCGCCAGATTGGATCCGATTTAAGTCCATGTCAACCACTCAGGCCCTCAAAACCCCGACAAGACTGACTGGTAGGATCCAATTGAGCGCCGACTGTGTCCGATGATGACGTCCTGTAGCCACGATGCAGTGCCCGGAGTCCTGCTAGTTTGGATCCACTCGACCGTCGTGAGGTCGCCGAGTTTGCCCGTGAAGGGGGCGGAGATGGGAGCAATGCCCGACGAGGCGTCGGCCCCCGGACGCGAGCCGATGACCCAGGTGGTGGCCCGCAGCCTGCGCGACGCAATCCACTCCGGTGAGCTCGAGCCCGGCGCACGGGTACGGCAGGAGACGGTCGCCGCCGAACTGGGTGTCAGCCGGATCCCGGTGCGCGAGGCGCTGCGGCAGCTCGAGAGCGAAGGGCTCGTGGTCATCGTGCCGAACAGCGGCGCGAAGGTCGCCGTCCTCGACTTCGAGGAGTACGCCGAGATCTACAAGATGCGGGAGCGCCTGGAGCCGCTCGCATTCGGTGAGAGCGTCGGTCGGCTGACCGACGAGCAGAAGGACGACATCACCCGCCTACTGGCCGAACTCGAGGCGGAGACCGGGAACGCCCAGGCCTACCTGGAGGCCGACCGCAGATTCCATCTCGCCTGCTACGCGGGGGTGGCGACACCGCGATTGCTCAAGATGATCGTCGACTTCTGGAACACCACGCAGCGCTATCGCCGCATCCTCATCGCGACGTTCAGCCCCGACGACTACGAGCTCAACAACTTCGAGCACCGGCTCATCGCCGAGGCGGCCCTGAACGGATCGGTCCGGCGGGGCGAGGATCTGATCCGGATGCACATCGAACGTTCGCGCTTCCGGCTCGCCCACCACCGGGACCTGTTCAACCGGTGATCCCTGCCGGTCACACAAGCAACTCCACCGGATTCTCGAGCAGGTCCACAAGCTTCTGGAGCCATTTCGCGGCGGTCGCGCCGTCCACCGGCCGGTGATCGACCGCCACGCACAGCCGCATCACGGTCGCCACGCTGACCTGCCCCTCTGACACCACCGCTTCCTCGCGGGCGGCGCCTACCGCCAGGATTGCTGCTTGCGGCGGGTTGATGATCGCCGCGAAATCTTCGACGCCGTACATGCCGAGGTTCGTGACCGAGATCGAACCGCCCTCGAGCTCGCTCTGCCGAAGCCGGCGTTCGCGGGCCCGGCCGGCCAGGTCACGGGTGACCGCCGCCAGCCGGGCGATGTCCAGTTCGTCGGCATCCCGCACGACGGGCGTGACCAGTCCGTCGTCGATGGCAACCGCGACGGAGACATCGACGTGCCGGAACCACCGGATCGCACCGTCGCGCCACTCGACGTTCATCGCCGGCACCGCCCTGTGCGCTCCCGCCACGGCCTTGATCACCAGATCGTTCACCGACACCCGACGACCGCCGCGGTTGATCTCCTGACGCAGCATGAGCAGCCGGTCGACCCGGGCCGAGCCGCGCAGGTAGAAGTGCGGTGTGTTCTGTTTGCTCTCGGTCAGCCGTCGCGCGATCGCCTGGCGCAGACGGGAGCTCGGGACGTCCTCGTGGCTTCGCGCCAAGGACGTGAGAGGTGTGAGCGTGGTGTCGTGCGGCCTGGTCCCCTGCGTTTCGTGTTTCTCCCGCGGCTCCAGCGTCTCCAGAGACTCCACCGGCTGAGGCGGCGTCGTAGTCGTGGCTGGCAGCGGCTTCTCGGAGGCGGAAAGGGCAGCCGCCGCGGCCTCGACGTCTCGCCGGCGGATTCGTCCGCGAGGACCGGTGCCACGGATGTCGGTGAGCGCGAGCCCTGCCTCCCGAGCGAGCCGACGCGCGAGCGGAGACGCGAACAGTCGTTCGCCCTCGCGCGGGGTAGCGGGTCCCGCGGTGGGACGAGTCTCATCCCCGCTGGCCAGGACCGGTCCATCCATCCGCACGCCCCGCCCCTCGCCCAGCCTCTCGGCACGCCCCTCGACCGGCTCGTCGGCCCGCTCGTTGGCCGGCGAGGCAGTCAGGCCGGCTGACGTGAGCAGGGCCTCGGCATCGGCAGCCGACTCACCGTCGGCGCCGTACACCGCGATCGGGCCACCCACCTCGACGACCGTACCCTGCTCAGCGAGGGTGAGCAGGAGAACGCCGTCCGACTCCGCCTCGACATCGACGACTGCCTTCTCCGTCTCCACGGTAAGGATTACATCCCCCGCGCGGAACGGCGTGCCAGGCGATACCGCCCAGCTGGACAGCAGCGCCTCGACGGCTCCGGCCGCGACCTCGGGCATGCGCAGGATCTCACCCATCCTCACTCACCCGCGATCTCATGGAGCTTGGCGACGACCTCGTCGCGCCCGGCGAACGCCGCCCGCTCGAGAACCTTGCTGATGCTCGGGGACGCTGTGCCTCCGGCGACCCGGTGCACGGGCGCATCGAGCCAGTCGAAGAGCCGACGCTGGATCTCGTCCGCCAGCCACCCGCCGTACGACGTTCCACTCGCCCCCTGCTCGGCGATCAGCACCCGGCCGGTCTTCCGGACGCTGGCCTCGATCGTCTCCCAGTCCAGACTTGCCCTGTCCAGCCAGCGCAGATCAATGACCTCGGCATCCGTGCCCACCGCCGCCACCGCTTCGAGAACGTGACCGGTCATCGCCAGGTAGCTGATGATGGTGAGCTCGCTCCCCTGCCGACGGACCGCAGCCCGGCCGACGGGCAGGTAGTGGTCGTACTCGTCAGGAATCCCCGGACCCGACGAGGTGTAGAGGTCCACGTGCTCGAGCACGACCACCGGGTCGTTGCAGGCGAGCGCGGTGTTCATCAACCCGACATAGTCGTACGGCGTTGACGGTGCGACGACCCGCCACCCCGGAGCGGTCGCGAAGATGCCCGCCGGATCCATCGAGTGCTGCGAGCCATAGCCAGTACCCATCGCCACCTTGCTGCGCAGGACGAGCGGCACGGCACCGGTGCCCCCGAACATGTGCCGCATCTTCCCGATCTGGTTGAACAACTGATCGGCGGCGACCCACATGAAGTCGGCGTACATGAACTCGATCACCGGCCGGAAGCGCCCGTCGGTCGCCATCCCACCCGCCAGACCGGTGAACGCGTTCTCCGAGATCGGGGTCCCCAGCACCCGGTCGGGGAACGTCTCCTTGAGCCCGCGGGTGGCGCCGTTCGTCCCGCCGTTCAGTCGATGGATGTCCTCGCCCAGTACGACGACGCGCGGATCGGACTCCATTCGGCGCAGCATGACTCCGGCGACGGCGTTGATGAACTTCACCTCCTCGAGCCGATCGGCGTGGTCCTCGGTATCGGAGAACTTCAGATCCGCGAGCTCGCTGAGATCACCGCGGATCCCCTCGTCGACGAAGCCGGGGGCGGGCCACTCGGCCGGCTTGATCCGCCGCTCGCGCGGTTTGCCGTTCGGCTTCGGCTCCAGGATCGTCGACGCGAGGTCCGACATCAGCGCCTTGGCGCGCGCCACGGCGTCGTCGGCCTCGCGCTCGCCGAGCAGGCCCCGGCGGCGCAACTGCGCGGCGGTCGTGTCTATCGGGTCGCGCTCGCGCCACCGGGCTTCCTCCTCCTTGGTCCGGTACCTGAAGGCGGAGCCGGGGAACGGGCCGTTCTGGTGGAAGTAGCGGTAGACGTCCGCCTCGATCAGCGTGGGGCCGAGGCCCGAGCGCATGTGTTTCAGGGCGTCCTGCATGACCAGGTGGACGGCAAGGGGGTTCATCCCGTCCACCCTCCAGCTACGAATGCCGAAGCCCGGTCCGCGGCCGGAGAGACGAGGTTCGCCGGTCACCTCGGAGACGTGCGTGGCGACGGCGTACTGGTTGTTCTCGACGAAGAAGCAGAGCGGGAGCGACCAAGCCGCGGCAAGGTTGAGCGTCTCCAGCGTCGAGCCGATGTTGATCGCCCCGTCTCCGAAGTACGTCACCGCGACGGCATCCGTACCCGCGGCGCGGTGCGACCAGGCAGAGCCGGCCGCAAGCGGTACGCCACCTCCCACGATCGCGTTCGTCCCGATGGCGCCGGCTTCATGCCACTGCAGGTGCATGCTTCCGCCGCGACCGTGGCTGAAGCCGCCGTCGAGTCCGCAGATCTCGCGCAGGGTGCGCAGCATCAGCGTGCGAACGTCACCAGACCAGGCCTTCGTCGGGTCGATGCCGTCGGGGTGCAGGTGAGTCAGCGCCTTGGCCAAGAACTGGTGGTGACCACGATGCGAGCCGTTCACGGTGTCCCGTGTGCCGAGAGCGATACAGGATCCGACCGCCCCGCCCTCCTGACCGATGCTCGAGTGCGCGGGGCCGTGCACGAGACCCTCCCCAGCGAGCTGGAGGACCAGCTCCTCGAAGGCACGGATCAGGACCAGCTGGCTGAACATCGACGTCAGCAGCTGCGCGGGCGCGCGGTCCCAGTCGTTCTGATCGACGGTGAACTCAGTCCACTCGGTGGCCGGGTCAAGGCGGCGGTTCTCTGGCATGGGCCGGTCCTTCCGTGATGGCGTACGGGGCCGACCTTGACACGAATTGGATCCAAAGGCAATCCTGAGGTGGCCAGAACTCGCGCCAAGACGGCGATCTCCAGCACTTTCGGATCCGATTGGACTTATCTATGAGTATTCCGGGTCTCGCCCGCCTCGATCACGTCGGCTTCACCGTCCCCGACCTCGAAGCGGCCCGGGACTGGCTGGTGAACGTGATCGGGTGTGAGTACCTCTACTCGCTCGGACCGTTCGACGCCGGCGACGAGTGGATGGCGGGACACCTCAACGTGCCACCCGGAACAGTGATGCGGAAACTGGACTTCCTGCGCTGCGGCGAGCAGGCCGTCTTCGAGGTCTTCCAGTACGACGCGACACTGCAACACCCGCTCCCGCCTCGCAACAGCGACGTCGGCGGCCACCACGTCGCGCTCTACGTCGAGGAGCTCGATCGCGCGGTGGATTATCTGCGGAGTCGCGGCGTAACGGTGCTCGGTGACCCCACGTCGAGCCGGGGACCTTCCGAAGGCCAGCGGTGGGTGTATTTCCTCGCACCGTGGGGGATGCAGTTCGAACTGGTCTCCTACCCCAGCGGCAAGGCGTTCGACCAGCAGCAGGGCCCGCGTCGTCAGGCTCTGTCATGACTCTGCATCCCGCCGTCCCCCAGCCTGTCCTCGGGCTCCTGTCCTCGCTCGCCCCCGAGCATGGGGTGCGCGTCGGTGGCGAACGCCGCAGCGCGGCGGCCGGCCGGACGTCCAGGATCGTGGATCCCGGCACCGGCACATCGGTCGCCGAGATTGCGGACGCCGACGAGGCCGACGCCCTCGCCGCGGTCGATGCGGCCGCGGCCGCGTTTCCGGCGTGGGCGGCCATGCCACCGCGACGACGCTCCGAGGTATTGCGGCGAGCCTACGAACTCCTTGTCTCCCGGAGCGAGACGCTGGCGGCTCTGATCTCACTGGAGAACGGCAAGGCGCTACCCGATGCGCGTGCCGAGGTGCGTTATGCCGCAGAGTTCTTCCGCTGGTTCAGCGAGGAGGCGGTCCGGCCGGACGGGCACTACGGACCGGCCCCCGACGGTGGCGCGCGCATCGTGGTGACCAGCCGGCCGGTGGGCGTCGCGGCGCTCGTCACGCCGTGGAACTTCCCGGCCGCGATGGCCACGAGGAAGCTGGGCCCGGCCCTCGCCGCCGGCTGCACCGTCGTACTGAAGCCGGCCGCGGAAACACCGCTGACCGCATTGGCGGTCGCGGATATCCTCACCGAGGCCGGTGCACCGCCCGGCGTGGTGAACGTGGTGCCCACGACAAGACCCGCCGACGTGGTCTCCGCCTGGCTGTCGGACCAGCGAGTCCGCAAGATCTCGTTCACCGGATCAACCGGGGTCGGCCGGACCCTGCTGGCCCAGGCCGCGGCCCGAGTCGTGAACTCGTCGATGGAGCTCGGCGGCAACGCGCCGTTCGTCGTCGCGGCCGACGCGGACGTCGACGCCGCGGTCGCCGGGGCGTTGGTGGCGAAGTTCCGCAACGGCGGGCAAGCCTGCACGGCTGCCAACCGGTTCTACGTCCACGAGAAGGTCCTTGGGAACTTCACAGCCCGGTTCGGCCAAGCCATCCGGTCTTTGAAGGTTGGACACGCGTTCGATCCGGGTACCGAGATCGGCCCGGTGATCAGCCTCGGCGCGGCGGACCGGATCGGCTCGCTGGTCGACGGTGCGCTGGCCGAGGGGGCTACCCTGGCCGACATGGCTGCGGCCCCGCGCTCGGGGGGATCGTTCGTCGCGCCCACGCTGCTGACCGACGTACCGGGGGACGCATCGATCCTGCGGGACGAGATCTTCGGGCCAGTGGCCCCGATCGTCTCCTGGGCCTCGGACGAGGACCTCCTCGAGCAGGTCAACGCATCCGAGCTCGGCCTTGCAGCCTATGTGTACGCCACGGATCTCGCCTGGGCACTGCACCTCGGCGAGCGGATCGAGGCGGGCATGGTCGGCGTGAACCGCGGCGTCGTCTCGGACCCTGCGGCGCCGTTCGGCGGCGTGAAGCAGAGCGGCCTCGGTCGCGAAGGCGCCCGCGAAGGCATCCGCGAATTCTGCGAGGTCCAGTACCTCTCCGTCGACTGGGAATGAACGCAGCGATTGCCGCGCCGACCAGCGTGGCAGGAAGAAGGCACGGATGACCACTGAACCTGACGACGTCTCCGCCGGCGCCAGAACAGGCGAGGCGCCGGATCCCGAGACCAGTGCGGTGCTCGATTCCCCGACGGGATGGGTGAGCGAACACATCCGCCGCTACCTCGAGACCGACGGCGAGGACGGCCATGACTTTCTGGGCTTCCCGACGCTGCTGCTGACCACGCGCGGGCGCACATCCGGTCTGTGGCGCCGCACCGCGCTCATCTACGGCCAGGACGCCGGTCGCTACGTCCTCGTGGCCTCGAACGCTGCCTCCGCGAACCATCCGCACTGGTACCGCAACCTGTCTGCCGAGCCGGTAGCCCATGTCCAGGTGCGAACCCGGAAGTTCGTCGCATGGGCGAGGACGGCGACCCATGACGAACGCGACCGCCTGTGGCCGCTGATGACGTCGATCTTCCCCCGGTACGACGAATACCAGGCGTCGACGGACAGGGTGATCCCGCTCGTCCTCCTCTATCCCACAACCTGAAAGCCGCATCGATCGGAGATCTGCGTTGAACACCGTCCCCGAGTCACAGCTGCACGGCCGGGTCGCCCTCATCACCGGCGCGGGAGGCGGCCAGGGGCGTGCCCACGCACTGCACCTGGCCAATGCAGGCGCCGACCTGATCCTGACCGACCTCGGCGCGACGGACGCGCAGAGTCATCGGCTCGTGCAAACCACCGAGCTGGCCCGGAAGCTCGGTGCTCGCGTCGTGGCCGGACCGGCGGACGTTCGCGTCCCGACCGCGATCGGCGATCTCGTCGACCGCGGCGTGCAGGAGCTGGGCCGGCTGGACATCGTCGTCGCGAACGCCGGAGTGATCAGCACCGGCTCGACTCTCGAGACCAGCCAGGACGACTGGCAGCGGGCTCTCGACGTCAACCTGACCGGCGCGTGGAACACCTGCAGGGCCGCTCTGCCACATCTGCTCCATGGCGGCCGGGGAGGTTCGATCATCATGGTCGGCTCGATCTACGCCATCCGCGCGAGCGGCACCGCCGTCGCATACACGGCCTCCAAGCACGGGCTCCTCGGCCTCGCGAAGGCGCTCGCGGTCGAGTTGGCGCCACACTCCATCCGCGTCAACTCCGTACACCCGACGACGGTCCTGACCGACATGCTTCGCGATATCTCTCCGCAGCTGAGTCAGGACGAGCTCGCCGGTCGCTACCTCGGTTTCAACGCCTTGCCGGTACCGTGGGTCGAGCCGGCCGACGTCAGCAAGCTGGTTGCGTTCCTGGCCTCAGACGAGGCGCGCTACATCACCGGCGCCGCCCTCCCCGTCGACGCGGGCAACCTGCTCCTCGGCAGTCGGGCCTCGGGCTCCTGATCCGGTTTCGCATCACCCGGCGTGGTATCTCACCGACGCTCACTGGCCTACACCGCCCGCGGCAGCCCGGTCTTCGGATCGACCGGATGGCCGGCGTGCGAGCTGCCGAAGCGACGAAGCCACCGTTTGCGAGTCTCGATCCGTAGGTCAACAACGAGTACCTCGCTACGGCCACCGCCAGTGATGAGGAACTGCGGGATCGGCCACAGCAGGTTGTCCAGCGCCTCGGAGGGCGCCGGCTGCTGTCGGCCTCGGAATCGCGAACCGCTACCTGCCTTACTGCCCGACGATGTACTGAACGCGGTTCACGATATTTGAGTGGGGGGTCGAGCGCTGGTCTCCCTCGCTCGGCAGGTCCTTCGGCGCGGCGGCCGCGAGCTGTTGGAAGAGTCTGTGCATCGTGGAGAACGTGGCCGGGAGAGCGGAGCTGCAGCTCCGCCGATCGAAGAGGTGATCGTGACGAGCTCACCGGTTCGCCCCGGGCATTCCGCCGGCGCGATCGCCTCCTTGGAACAGGTCTGGCGTTGGCTCGCGGCCACTGCAGGTGAGGACGTTGACTGGCGGGCGTGCATGAGCTCGCCCGCGAGGACGTCGGCCCATTCGGTGATCGTGGTGGTGTGGGACGCCGGCCCGCGTACCTGCTCCCGGTGCGGGCTCGGTCACCGCCTGCCGTGTCCGGTTCAGATGGGTGCCGATGGCAGCACGGTCACGGCCACCACAACGCGGCATGATTGCGGCGAAGAATTCACAGCCGCGCGCCATGCCACGTACGAGCTGGCCGACCTCGCGACCCGGTCTGATGTTGAAGCAGTGGTGGCCGCCGTGGAGCGCACGAGCTCCGGCGCCAGCGGCCCGCCGGCCAGGCCGGCCTCCGCGAGGCATCCCGCGCGGGCGGTGCACCGGACATACGCTCTGCGCATGAGCGCTGCGAATGACAACTCGAGCAGGAAAGCTCGGGCAAGCCTCTTCACGACGACCTGGTTCAATCTGGGCTGGTCGCGTCATGTGCCGGCCACAGGGCTCGCGGTCCTTCAGCCGTTGGTTCTCCACGGACCGTTGTCCGTGGAGGAGCTGGGACGGCACCTGATTCCATCGCCGCAGGCCCCGGATCTGGGATGGGAGTCGACGGCGTGGGAACCGCTCGAGGTCTATACCGACGAGAGCTTGCAGGAGCTGCGCGCCGAGTTTGAAGACACGCCATTCGCTACCGGCCCTGACGAGCCGGACACGGCCGAGGGCGTGATGGCGGAAGAAGCCCGGCTCCGGCAGGAGCGCATGGACGAGATCGACCGGTGGAGCCGGGAGCTAGGCGTTGAGCCGGTCCGGACCTTGCGCCATCTGCTCGAGTTTCTGATCGCTGCCGGCGTTTTAACTACCACGGGCACCGGCGAGGGGGCGCTCGTCCAGCTCAACGAGACCGCGCCCCTGCCGGGCGAGGTTTTGACGCTGTCGGATGAGGATCGTCGCTTCGACGACGACCTGCGCTGGCAGCAACTCCATGAGTCGACAGCTCAGGCGCTGATCGATCTGTTCGTCCCCGGCGAGGCGTCGACGACGACGCTGACGACGAGCTTGCAGCGGCTTGCGCGGCAGCTCGATCTCGCGGTGGAGTCCGTGCGGGCGGGAGTCCTGAACCTGCTGAACGACGGCGACTTCACCGCCTCGGTCGATGTCGAGCGGCTGCTTGATCACCAGGTGTTCGAGCTGACTGTCGACTGGGAGAAGTTCCGTAGCTCGCGCATCACCATCGTGCACGGATCTCACGACTGAAACGCCTGCGGTCCGGATCCGGCAGGTTGGTCCATATCGCGAGGCGCCCCTGGGTCTAGTGGCCACCGCTGGGTTTCGCTTGGAATGCGGGGATGCCCGCTAGCGGGCCGAAGGATGTCATCCACCGGTTGAACGCAGCGGCGTTGGCGTTGATCGGTGAGGTGGGCCAGATCCGGCGCCAGTCTGGTGTGCCCTGGTGGACGACGACCTGGTCGAGGTGTTCCTCGCCCAGGCTCTCGGCGGCGAGGTAGTGCTCGAGCAGAATGATTTCGGACTCCGGGTGCTGGCCTGCCAGCACGCGCCAGATGTGCTCGATGCTGTTGGTGATCGACGGTCCGAGGCCGAGTTCGGTGACCATCGCGAGCAGCTGCTTGCGGCTCGCCGGGGTCGCCCAGATCCGCAGGTGCGCCGCTCCCCCACTCGTGACGTACAGGGGCTGGTACTGCCAGAAGGGTTCGTCGACGATCAGGTCACCCGGTGGTGGGAGGTTGGGGAACGGCGGGTTCATCGCGGCCCTCTCGGGTCGAACAGTTCGTCGCTGGCCCGGATGCCGCTGTCGCCGTTGACCTTTTCGTCAGTGATCAGGCCCACCTGTCCACGGCCACCAGGACCTGTTCACGCGCATCGGAGGCTGTCCACGCCCACCGGACTCGCCCCAGCAACGGGCAGCGCGGCGCCAGAAACTGTGGGCGTGAACAGGTACCAGTGCGTGGACACTCGTTATTACCTGTGCCACCCCACCGGACCTTGTCCACGCCCACCGGAACCGCCCAGGCCAGCGCGCAGCGCCAGCGCCAGAAACCGTGGGCGTGAACAGGTACCAGTGCGTGGAGACCCGTTACTACCTGTGCCACCCCACCAGAACCCGTCCACACCCACCAGAACCCGTCCACACCCACCAGAACCTGTCCACACCCACCAGAATCGCCAGGTTCGCGGCCTGTGCCGGCGTCAGGTGGCGGGGCTTGGACGGGTGCCGCCGGGCCATCCCCGAGTCCGCGCGCACGCGCAGACTCGTGCCAACTCGGCGGCGGGTGGGCGCGTCGTACTTGGGTGGGTTGAGTAGTTTCGCCCTCGTGGCGAGCCAGTCACACGCCGAAGACTGTGCCCGGTGTCCATCCGTCGACGTGCGAGAGTTGAGAACGTGAAGCGAACCACTGCCATCGTCTGTCTCAGTAGTCTGCTGATCACCGCCGGTTGTTCGGACAGCAAGTCCGGGGGTGGCGAGGATTCCGGGAGCAAGGAGCAGCAGGCGGCCGGTGCGGTCATCAAGCAGTTCGCCGATGCCTGGGTGAAGGCGTGGGCGCCGGACGGGAAGCCGGATGCGGCCGGCGCGCTCACCGACGACCCGACCACATTCGCGAAGCGGCTCGACGATGTCGACAGTGCACTAGTGGCGAATACCGTGACGGTCGCGCCGCAGGGCCGGCCGAACTGCACCGACGACAACAACTGCACGCAGGAGCTCGCCGTCGAGGCGCAGTTGCGCGGCATCGGCGCGATGAAGTGGACCAGTACGGCGACCGCGGTGAAGACCGGCGAGGCGTGGAAGATCAAGGCGTCCGGTGACACGATCTACCCGGGCCTCGGCGAGAACAACTACCTCAAGCGGGTCCGTGCGCTGCCGGCCCGGGCCTCGATCCTGGACCGCAACGGCGTCGCCTTGACCGCGAACCGCCCGGTCGTGATTGTCGGTGTCGCGTCGGGCAACAAGGCCACTCCGGCGACGTACGCGGCATTCACGAAGTACCTCGACGTCGACGGCGCGAAGCTCGCCGCCCGCGCGAAGGCGGCACCGGCCGGGCAGTTCGTCGACGCGATCACGATCCGCGCCGAGGAGTGGGAGGCGCTCCGGCCGACGATGAGCAAGCTGCCGGGCGTACTGACCATGGGCGGCACCCAGTCGCTGCCGCCGACCTCGTCGTTCGCCCGCTCGATCCTCGGCACCATGAAGACCGCAACCGAGGAGACCTTGAAGAACGCGGGCCCGACCGCGTCGACCCAGGACCAGGTCGGTGCGAATGGACTGCAGTACGCGTTCCAGCAGCAGCTTGCCGGTACGCCGGGTGGCACGGTCACGCTGCGGGACGGCAACACCAAGCTCACGATCAAGACCGTGTTCAGCCAGAAGGGCACCGCCGGCAAGCCGGTGAAGACCACGCTGGACACCAACATGCAGAAGGCGGCCGAGGCCGCACTGGCGACCAGCAAGCTGCCGGCGTCGCTGGTCGCCGTCCAGGCGTCGACCGGCCAGATCCTGGCCGCGGCGAACGGGCCCGAGGTGACCAGCTACAACCGTGCTTTCCAGGGCCGGTACGCGCCGGGATCGACCTTCAAGATCGTCACCTCCGCCGCGCTGCTGGCCAGCGGTGAGACCACGACCACCCCGCTGCCGTGCACGAACACGATCAACGTGTTCGGCAAGACGTTCAAGAACTACGACGGTCTGGCGGCGTACGGCAACGGCACGATGCAGAAGGCGTTCAACGAGTCCTGCAACACCGCGTTCATCTCGCAGCACGGGCGGCTGCCGAAGGACGCGATGACGAAGACCGCGGCGCTGTTCGGTATCGGGCGCGACCTCGACCTGTCGATCCCGGCGTACGGCGGCAAGGTCCCGGCGCCGAAGGACGACGTCGAAGAGGCCGCGTCGATGATCGGTCAGGGCACCGTCACCGCGAGCCCGCTGGCGATCGCGCTGGTCGCAGCGACGGTCGACCACGGTACGGCGATGAAGCCGGTGCTCGTCCCGGGCAAGGACGCCGCTGGCCCGGCCGCCTCTCCGTTGCCCGCAGCAACTGTTGCGGCGCTGCGGACGTTCATGCGGACGACGGTCACCGGCGGTACGGCGAAGGTGCTCGCCGGGAACGGTGCGGTGGCAGCCAAGACCGGTACCGCTGAGGTCGTCGTGAACGGCAAGGTCGCCACGAACGCCTGGATGGCCGGTTACCGCGGTGACGTCGCGTTCGCGGTCATCGTCGAGGGCGGCGAGTCCGGCTCGCACACCGCGGGGCCGATCCTGAAAACGTTCCTGTCCAGCTTTAAGTGATCCTCGCGTGCGCCCGGCCGAAACTGTCGGCCGGGCGCTCTACTGTTCGGGGTATGGACGGATCGGGCGGAGATTGGCCGCGGCACGTTGCGGATCGGTACTTCGCGACGATGGTGGCGCGCGACTGGGACGCGTTCGGCGCGCTGCTCAGTGCGGACGTCTGTTACGAGCTCCCGCAGACCGGCGAGCGGATCACCGGCCGGGGAGAAGTACCTGCAGTTCAATCGCGAGTACCCAGGCGACTGGACGGCGACGCTCACCCGGCTGACCGTGGACGGCACCAGCGCCGTCGGCTCGCTGAACTTCACCGTCGGTGAGCAAAGACTGGTCGCGCTGGTGTCCCTCGAGCTCCACGACCGGCTGGTCACGAACATCACCGACTTCTGGCCCGAACCGTACGCCCCACCCCCGGCCGCGAACACCTGGCCGAACTACACCCGCCGACCGTAGACCGCCTGTCCAGCTGAGCTCCCCACGCGACAGCGGACGATCCGGCCCGCCATACACAGCGGGCCAGAAGTCGGGGGGTTTCGGTGGTCGTGGTGGGCTTGGACAGGTTATTTCGTGTGCAGACCTCCGGGTTCCTGTTCAACGCCACGCAAGGAGTTCCTGAGAGTTGGCTGAGGAGGGCGGATCGGTGGCATTTCGTCACTTATCGTTGCCGGATGGAGAGCCTGATCTGTCCGAAGTGCCGCGGCGCGATGCGGACGTACGAGCGCAGCGGTATCACCGTCGACCAGTGCACCGAGTGCCGCGGGATCTTCCTCGACCGGGGTGAGCTCGAGCACCTGGTGGACGCCGAGCTCCGGTTCAACGCACCGCAGCAGCGGACCGAGGAGAAGCGGTACGACGACGGCCGGTACGACGACAACCGGCGGTACGACGAGAAGCGGTACGAGGAGAAGCGGTACGACGACGACCGCCGCTACGACCCGCGGTACGGCAACCAGTACTCGCACAAGAAGCGCAAGAAGTCGTTCCTCGAGGAACTGTTCGACTGATCCCGCGTCAGCAGATCCCGCGACAGCAGATCCCGCGACGACCGGTCGCCGGCATCGCGCCGAGGATTCGTCCCGGACCTCGGGTCGGCAACTCGTCCCGGACCTTGGGTCGGCGACTCGTTCTGAACGGCCTCGTGCCAGTTCGCCCGCACCGCGCGGCGGCAGCCTGTTCTCAGCGACGCTGCGGTGAACCCGCCTCTGAGTGTTGCGTCGACGGCTCGTCCTGAACCGCTCGTCGGCTGGCTGGTCCTCAGCGGCGGGCCACGACGGTGCCCTGCGCGATCGCGCACAGGGTGCCCTTGTCGGTGCTGCCGTCAGCGCTGTGATCAAAGCCGTCGGTGGCGCCGGCGAACGTGAGGAGCCGGCAGGTGCAGGTGGCCTGCCGGCTGCCTGCGTGCACGACTGTTGCCTCGGCGCGCAGCAAACGACCGCGCGCCGGGCGGAGGTAGCTGATGGTGAAGCCACCCGTCAGTACGTCGGGCCCGAGTGCCGCGCCGCCGGCGAACGTGATCGCGTTGTCGGCCGCGTAGCTCAGTACGCCGCCGTGCAGGAAACCGTTCTGCTGCAGGAGATCCTCGCGGATCGTGAGCTCCAGTGTCGCCGCACCGTCACCGAAGGCCGTCAGCCGGGTCCCCAGCAGCACGCTGAACGGTTGCGCGGCCAGCACCTTCTCGGCCAGCTCGAAAGTCAACTCCATCCGCCCAAACTAACCGCTCAGAGGCCGCGGCGCGGTGTGACACGGGCGGTGGCGCGCCCTTCGAAACGCGCTGGACGACGCTTTCCGGTTCGTCATACCGTGGGCGGTGGCAGCCGCACGTCGGAAGGACCCACAGGGAGCGATGCCGACACGTCGTCGAGATAAGGGTTGATATCCGTTCAACCCCCGCGGTCGGACCGGGCCGCGTAGCCGGGACGGACCTCGAGGTTCGCCGGTCGATCTCACCTGACGTGAGCGGCCTGCGCTCTGCGCGTTTGCGCGTGGACGCTGCCCGGTCCGACACATCTTTCGAAAGCGGTGCATTCCGTGACGACTGTTCACGACCTGCCGCCGGTCATCGCGGCACACGATCTGACCAAGACCTACACCTTCCACCAGCAGCGTGCCGGTCTCGGCGGCGCCCTGAAAAGCCTGGTGAAACGCACGTACCAGACCCGGCTCGCGGTCGACCGGGTCAGCTTCACCGTCGGACGCGGCGAGGTCGTCGGCCTGCTCGGCCCGAACGGCGCCGGGAAGACGAGCACGCTGAAGATGCTGTCCGGTCTGCTCTACACGACGTCGGGCGAGCTGCAGGTCCTCGGCCACACCCCGTCCGACCGCAAACCCGACTACCTGCGCCGGATCGCGCTGGTGATGGGCCAGAAGACCATGCTCTGGTGGGACGTCCCGGCGATGGAGAGCCTGCTGCTGCACAAGGACATGTACGGACTCTCGACGGCGGAGTTCGACCGCAACATCAGCGAACTCGCCGCGCTGCTCGAGGTCGAGCATTTACTGGACGTCCAGGTCCGCAAGACCTCGCTCGGCGAGCGGATGAAGCTCGAGTTGATGGCCGCGCTCGTCCACGGCCCGGAGATCCTGTTCCTGGACGAGCCGACGATCGGGCTGGACGTGGTCGCGAAGGCGCGCGTCCGTTCGTTCCTCGCGGACGTCAACCGGTTGCGCGGTACGACGATCCTGATCACCAGCCACGACATGGACGACATCGAGGCGCTCTGCTCGCGGGTGATGATCATCGACCACGGCCGGATGCAGTTCGACGGCGGTCTGGACGACCTCGTCCGTACGGCGCGACCGCGCAAACTGGTGCGCGCGACGTACGCGGCGACCGTCGATGCCGGCGCGCTGAACGAACTGGACGGCGTGACCGAGGTCGAGGTGTCCGGCCAGACAGTCGAGCTCGAAGCAGAGCGGGAACGCGCCGGCGTCGTGATGGAGCAACTGATCCGGATCGGCCCGCTGGTCGACCTCGACGTCACCGACGCGGACGTCGAGGACATCATGCGCGACCTGTTCCTGCGCCGCAGCACGTTGGGAGGCGCATCGTGAGTACGACGGTACGCAACCTTCGCGTTCTGCGGCGGATGACCGCGGCCGAGATCGCCCAGCAGTCGGTCTACCGCGGCGCCTGGATCATCTTCATGCTGGCGAACATCACGATGCCGATCATCTCGCTGCTGATCTGGCGGACGGCGCTCGCGAGCGGCGCGCAACTGCCGATCGACGAGCAGTACGTAACGACGTACTTCGTCCTGCTCGGCTTCGTCACGATGGCGACGTCGTCGTGGATGGCGGGCTTTCTCGCGCAGGACATCAGGCTCGGCAAGCTGTCGACCTGGATGATCCGGCCGGCGTCGCTGCTCGTCACATTCGTCGCCAACAACCTGTCCGAGAAGCTGCTGAAGCTGGTCGCGCTGGTGCCGATGATCGGCATCGTGTGGTGGATCTTCCGCGACTCGATGAACATCCCGGCCGGCCCGGGGCAGTGGGCACTGTTCGCGGTCAGCATCCTGCTCGGGGCGATACTGGTCTTCACGATCGACATCCTGATCGCGTCGGTGGCGTTCTGGATGGACGATGTCAGCGCGCTCGTCCAGGCGCGCGCGATCATCGCGAGCGTGCTGTCGGGTTCCGTCGTACCGCTGGCGCTGATGCCGTCGTGGTCGCAGGGATTCGTCGAATACCAGCCGTTCCGGTACACGGTGTCGTTCCCGGTCGAGATCGTCGCGGGCTCGTTGAGCGGGCCGGAACTGCTGGCGGGGCTGGGGATTCAATGCGGGTACGTCGTGGTGTTCGCGGGGGTCGCGCGTGCGGTGTGGCTGGCGGGGATCCGTTCGTACTCGGCGGTGGGCGCATGAGCACGCTGGATCGGACCTGGTTCCACAAGCAGTGGCGGCACCTGCGGTTGTGGCGAAGGTTCTTCGCGCAGGCCGTCGTCCGGGAGACGCATTACCGCGCGCACTTCCTGACCACGTTGCTCGTCGGGCTCGTCCAGCTCGGGCTCGGGATCGTGCCGACGCTGCTGTTGTTCGGGTTCACCGACGAGTTGCACGGGTGGACGCGGGCGGAAGTGATCGCGCTGGTCGGCGTCTTCCAGATCGTCACCGGGTTGATCGCCACCTTCGTCGCGCCGAACCTTAACCGGATGACGTCGTACCTGACCGAGGGCGAGCTCGACAGCGTTCTGCTCCGGCCGGTGTCGAGCCAGTTCTACCTGACGTTACGGTGGATCAATGTCGCCGAGCTCACCAACGTTGCCAGTGGCATCGTTGTGTTGACCATCGGATTGATGCAGGCCGGCATCGGTTTCGGACCGGCTCAGGCTGTGCAGGCCGTCGTACTCGTCGCGTGCGGTCTGGTGCTGCTGACGGCGGTGTGGTCGCTGCTGGCGTTCCTGGCGTTCTGGCTGCAGTCGGTGGAGCCGATCGGTTACGTGTTCCAGAACCTCGTCGAGGCGGGTCGGTACCCGCTGGTGTTCTTTCCCCTCGCGGTGCGGACGTTCCTGACGTTCGCGTTCCCGGTGGCGTTCGCGACGACGTTCCCGGTGCAGGCACTGTCGGGTGAGCTGGGGTGGGGCACGGTCGGTTTGGGCGTCGTACTGGCACTCGTGGCGCAGGGACTGGCCCGGCTGATGTGGCGACGCGGGCTGCTGACGTACTCCAGCGCGTCGAGCTGATGTGGTTACCTGTCAGCTATGGGCTGGTGGCTCCTGCACGTGGACATGGATCAGTTCATCGCGGCCGTCGAGATCCGGCGCCGACCTGAACTCCGCGGCCTCCCGGTCGTGGTGGGCGGGTCCGGCGACCCCACCCAGCCCCGCCAGGTGGTCGCCACCGCGTCGTACGAGGCCCGCGCGTTCGGCGTACGCTCCGGGATGCCGATCCGGGCGGCGTACAAGAAATGCCCGGACGCGGTCTTCCTGCCGTCCGACCCGGCCGCGTACGACGCTGCGTCGGCCGAGGTGATGGACACGCTGCGCTCGTTCCCCGTCGTGGTGGAGGTCTGGGGCTGGGACGAGTGCTTCGTCGGCGCCGAGACCGATGATCCGGAGGCCTTGGCCGTCCAACTCCGCGCCGCGGTCGTCGAGCGGACCGGTCTGACCTGCTCGGTCGGCATCGGCGACAACAAGACCCGCGCCAAACTCGCCACCGGCTTCGCCAAACACGAACGCTCGCACGCCGAACCCTTCGAAGGCGCCGGCCCGGCAACCGGCATCTACCGCCTGACCGCCGAGAACTGGCGCAAAGTCATGGACCACCGCCCGGTCCGCGACCTGTGGGGCATCGGTCCCCGGATGGAACGCAACCTCAACGAACTCGCCATCACCACCGTCGCCGAACTCGCCGCCGCCGACCTCGAAGTCCTGAAGAAACGCTTCGGCCCCAAAATGGGCACCTGGTACGCCGCCCTCGGCCGCGGACTCGGCGACACCGAAGTCACCGACGTCCCCCGCGAACCCGTGTCGCGCAGCCACGAGGAAACGTTCCAGACCGACCTCGTCGACCGCGCCGACGTCGAACGCGAACTCCGCCGCATCGCCGAAGAAGTCACCCGCGAGGTCGTCGCCGAGGGCCGCACCGTCCAACGCGTCTCGGTGAAGGTCCGCTTCAGCACCTTCTACACCCCGATCAAGAGCCGCAAACTCCCCCAACCCACCCAAGACCCCGAGGTGGTCGCCACCACAGCCCTCACCATCCTCGAAAAATTCGACCTCAAACGCCCCATCCGCCTCCTCGGCGTCCGCGTCGAATTCGTCCCCGGCACCGAGCCCTGAACCTCAGTAACTTTACGTAGGCGCATGAGAGCCTGTAAGCTCAAAGCATCAACACCGACCCCGCTGTTGGCCTTTGCCCACAAGGGTCGGTTTTCTTGTTCCTGGGGGTCTACGCGCGTGGTGGCGTACACGAAACCGCACCTGACGCATGAGCAGCAGCTCGGCCAGCTGGTTGGGCGCGGGCTGGGCTGCTCTGACGAACCGGCAGCGATCGAACTGCTGAAAACCGTCGGCTACTACCGGTTAAGCGCATACATTTATCCGTTCCGTGAGCTGATTCCGGACAACTTGAACGTCGGCCGCTCGGCGCCGTACCGCACTGACCGAATTCGCGACGGCATCACGTTCGACCACATTGAGTCCCTGTGGAGATTCGACCGGAAGCTCCGGCTGGTCTGCCTCGACGCGATCGAGACGGTCGAGATCGGACTTCGCAGTCGACTGGCGTACGTGCTCGGACTCCGGGACCGGCTCGGTCACGTGCGCCGTGAGAGCCTCGACGCCGACGCGTGCGCTCGACCAATAGACCCTTCAGGGGCACTCCGGTACCGCAATGCGTTCGAGCAATGGCTTGCCAAGTACGAAACACTAGAGCACGGGGCGCGTAGCGAGGATTACGTCGTCCACCACAAGCAGAAGTACGACGGCCCTCTGCCAATCTGGATCGCTGTGGAGTTCTTCGACTTCGGAGCGCTGAGCCGCCTGTTCGCGCTGCTGACCAGGCAGGATCAGAACTCAATCGCGAGAGATGTCGGTGTCCACAGCGGCGTGCTCCTGGCAGCCTGGCTGCGGGATATGAACTACATCCGGAACCTCTGCGCGCATCATGCGCGCCTGTGGAATCGGCAGCCGACGTACAAGCCCCGGAAGTTCAACCCTGCACAGGTCGGCCCCTCCCTTGGCCACGCCGGTCAGCTCGAGCCACGTCACAAGATCTACGTTCACCTCGCCGTGCTCGCGTACCTGGTCCGAGCTCTCGATCCGCGTCAGAACTGGCCGCTGACGCTCCGCACACTCGTCAAGAAGTTCCCCGACATCCCTAGCGTCTCCCCGGTGAAAGACATGGGATTTCCACTGGAATGGTCGGATCTGCCGCTCTGGACGATGAGATCGACATAGCCCCTGAGGTCAGACTGGCGAGAGTCATGCTCAGGTCAGTCGGGAAAGGACTGTTGCCAGGTCGGTGTAGCTGTTGCGGACGGCGTCGTGCTTGCCGAGGCGGTGCCGCTCGAGGCGGATCGACGCGATGTGGCGGGTCTCGTAGACCGCGGACCGCCACGTCGCGGCAGGCGAGCGGTCGAGGATGCCGTACGTCTCCCAGAACGACTTCCGCTCATCGTCCTTCGCCTGCGCCATCCGGATCGTCCAGTCCGCCGCCGGATCACCGAACTCGGTCCGGTCGAAGTCGAGCACCCCAGTGATGCAGGGCTCCGGCGCGGCTGCGTCCAGCAGGCAGTTCACCGTCCACAGATCGCCCGTCAGCAGTCGCGGTTCCCGAATCTCGTCGAGTGTCGCCCGTCCCCGATGTGCGATGGCGGCGGCCTCGCGTACGTCGGCCGCGTCGAGACCCGCTTGCTCGAGGTCGTCGGCGATCTGCGTGAGCGTGCCGGTGAAGGCTTCACTCCATGTCGGACACCCGGGTCCGTCGACGCGGCCGAAGTACGGACCACGGACGTCGTGAACGGTTCGGGTGATCGCACCGATCTGCCGGAAGAACGTCGTACGCCCCGAGCGTGGATACCGGTCGAGGTGCTCCGGCGCGGGGATCCCTGGTAGGCAGCTCTGGATCATCCAGTCGCGGTCGACGAGCTCGTGCGACCAGTCCACGGCCAGCACCCGCGGCATCAGCGGCGCGATCGCCGCCAGCCACGGCATGGTGGCGTACTCGTTCCGCATCATCCGCCGCTCCGACCCGAACTGCCGACCCTCCTCCGGCGCAACCCGCAGTACGACCGACTCGTCCCGGCCCGCGAGCTCGATCCGATAGACGCTGTTGTACGCGCCGAACCCCAACTCAACAGCCACCACCGGTACGACGTCCGCGCCGAACGCCCGCCGACAGATCGCATTCGCCTGTTCCACGCTGAGGGATCGCTGAAAGGCATCCACCTCCCGCTCAACCATCCGAAACTCCATGCCCGCATTCTGTCGCCGACCCAGGTCCTCCCCGGCCCGCCTGTCGGCACCAGCCCGCCGGCCACGATGTGTGAACCCCTCGTACATCCGCTCGTGTTGCGGACGTGGTGGTGCGGCACGGTGGTACCGCCGTCGTCGGAGTACCCAGATGTCTGCTCGAAGGTGGGTTCACCCACGGTGTTGTGGGTTCCCCACCCTTCACACCGGTCCGGAACCCACAACACGGTGGGTGAACCCACCGCGCGAGGAACTGTCGACGCGGTGGGGTTACAGGTTGTAGGTGCGGGTGGCGGTGGTGGTGAAGATGGACTGTTGTTCGGTGGGGGTGAGGGATTGGGTCAGGGTTTCGGCGGTTTCGACGACCTCGGCGTACGTCGCGGCCAGGAGGCAGACGGGCCAGTCGGAGCCGAACATGACGCGGTCGGGGCCGAAGGCGTTCAGGACGACGTCGGCGTACGGCTGGAGGTCGGACGGTTTCCAGGTCGACCACGGTGCCTCGGTCACCATGCCGGAGAGTTTGCAGGTGACGTTCGGCAGCGCTGCCAGCTCGCGGAGGTGATCGGCCCACGGTGACAGCGGCTCGCCGATGACGGGCTTCGAGATGTGGTCCACGACGAAGGTGAGCTGCGGCAACGCCCGAGCCGTCCGGATGGCGGCGGGCAGGTGCGGCGTCTTCGTGAGCAAGTCGTACGCCAACCCGGCCGAGGCAACAGCAGCCAGACCGCGCTGTACGTCGGGACGCAGCAGCCAATCGACATCCGGCTCGTCGTGCACCTGATGCCGGATCGCCTTCAAGTACGACCCGTCCGGCCGAGCCAGCAATCCCGCCAGCTGATCGGCCACGTCGGCAGCGGTGAGATCGACCCAGCCCACCACACCGGCGACCAGCTCGTTGCCCGCAGCAAGCTCCAGGAACTCGACCGTCTCGTCGACCGAACCAACGGTCTGCACCAGGACGGTCGACGAAACGTCGGCCGCAGCGGCCAGCGGCTCCAGATCGGACAAGGAGAAGCTCCGCCGGATGGGATCCATCGCGGGGCCGACCATCCACGACTGCTCCCGGACGGACAGATCCCAGACATGGTGATGTGCGTCGACCCTGCTCACAACAGCTGCCTCCTCAACCGACTCATCCGACTCTCCGCCTCGCCCGAACTCGTCCCAACTCATCCGACCCGGCGGTCGTCGATGGCGTCGTGGTTCCAGTCGATGCCGAGCCCGGGCGTGTCCGGGGCGACCGCATGCCCGTCGACGATATCCATCTCGCTCGACGTGATCGCGCGCAGTTGCGGGATGTGTTCGACGTACCGGCCGTTGGGTACCGCGGCGGTCAGGCTGACGTGCAACTCCATCAGAAAGTGCGGGCAAATCTCGAGGTTGAAGGTCTCCGCCAGATGCGCGACCTTCAACCACGGCGTGATCCCACCGACCCGTGCCACATCCGCCTGTACGATCCCGGCACCACCGGCCGCGACGTACTCGCGGAACTGCGACACGGAGTACAACGACTCCCCCACGGCGATCGGAATCGACGTCCCCGCAGCGAGCCGCACATGACCGGAAACATCGTCCGCCGGCAGCGGCTCCTCCAGCCACGTCAGATCCACTGACTCGAAAGCCGAAGCCCGCCGCCGAGCCTCCGGATAGGTCATCGACTGATTGGCGTCCACCATGATGTCCATCGACGGCCCGACAGCATCCCGTACGGCGCGCAGCCGCTCGAGGTCCTCGTGCACGCGCGGCTTGCCGACCTTGAGTTTCACCCCCGGCCAGCCGGCCTTCTGCGATGCCAGCGCACCGGCCACGAGTTCGTCGGTCGACAGGTGCAACCAACCACCCTCGGTGTCGTACAGCGGCACGCGCTGCCGGTACCCGCCGGCCAGCCGCCACAGCGGCTCGCCCGCCCGCAGGCACCGCAGATCCCACAACGCCGTATCGACCGCTGCCAGAGCCAGCGAGGTGATGGCCCCGACCGTCGTGGCGTGGGTGGACCACCACAGGTCGGACCACAGCGCCTCGACGTTCCGCGCGTCCGCACCGACCAGGCGCGGCAGCAGGTGGTCCCGGAGCAACGCCAGGACGGCGGTGCCACCGGTACCGATCGTGTACGCGTACCCGAGGCCGCTCAGCCCGTCCGCCGTGGACAGCGAGACGAAGATCGTCTCCTGTTTCAGGAACGCCTGGACGGCGTCGGTACGGACGGTTTCCACCTCGAGGTCGACCAGATAGGCCTCGGCCCGGACGATCGCCGTACTCACAGTGCCTCCAACGATCCTATAGGATATTGCGCATCCTGATGCTCCCGCTTCACACTGGACGCGTCAAGACGGACCTCGACCTCGGGCAGAATGCTTCCGGGAGGAGCAAAGGTGACAGATGCGCATGTAGGTCTGGCCGGGCAGCTCACCCGCCTGCCCCAGCGTCAGGTGCTCAGCGACGACGTCTACGAGACCGTCAAGGGCCTGATCATGGACAGTGTGGTCGAGCCCGGGACCCGGTTGAACATCGATGCCCTGACGCGGGAACTGGGCATCTCCCAAACTCCGATCCGGGAGTCGCTGGCCCGGCTGGAGTCCGACGGTCTGGTGATCAAGGAGCCACTGCGGGGTTACCGGGTGTCCTCGCGGCTGACCCGCGAGGAGTTCGAGGACCTTTTCGAGTACCGGCTGGTGATCGAGCCGTGGGCAGCCGGACGGGCCGCCGAGCGGGCGGGCACCGACGAACTGGCCCGGCTGAAGGCGGAGATGCTCAGCTACACCGACGTGCCGGACCGGCCGTCGTACGAGAGCTACCGGGCGATGGCCGCGCACGACCAGCGATTCCACGACCTGGTGCTGGAGCTGTCCGGGAACGAAACCGCCCGGCTGTCCTTCCAGCGGACACACTGCCACCTGCACCTGTTCCGGCTGTACTACGGTGGCGGCATCGCGACGAAGGCGTTGCGAGAGCACAAGGCAGTGGTGACGGCGGTCCGCAAGGGCGATCCGGAGGAGGCGACCGCGGCGATGCGGGCGCATATCGAGGCCTCCCGCGCTCGGCTGCGGCCGATGTTCGACGCCTCGCCCACGACTGACTGATCCAGGGAGACACCTGTGGAACTGCTCCGCCTCGGCGCGGTCGGTGAGGAGCGCCCGTACGTGCGCGCCGCCGACGGCACCGTTCACGACCTGAGCCCGCTGACCGCGGACATCGACGGCGCGTTCCTGGCCGCCGACGGCATCGCGCGGGCACGCGCCGCGCTCGAGGCCGGCGAACTGCCGGTCGCCGACACCGAGGGACTGCGCGTCGGCGCTCCGGTCGCACGGCCGGGTGCCGTGGTCTGCATCGGCATGAACTACGCGGCGCACGCGGCCGAGGGCGGCGCGGAGCCCCCGAAGCAGCCGATCGTGTTCTTCAAGCACCCGAACACGGTCGTCGGCCCGGACGACGACGTGCTGGTGCCGCGCGGGTCGACGAAGACCGACTGGGAGGTCGAGCTCGCGGTCGTGATCGGCAAGCAGGCGCGGTACGTCGAGACCGACGAGGAAGCACTCGCCTGCGTTGCCGGATACGCGGTGTCGAACGACGTGTCCGAGCGCGAGTTCCAGCTCGAGGTCTCCGGCGGCCAGTGGTCGAAGGGCAAGTGCTGCGAGACGTTCAACCCGCTCGGCCCGGCGCTGGTGCCGGCCGACGAGATCGCCGACGTGCAGGACCTGCGACTGAAGTCCTGGGTGAACGGCGAGCCGCGGCAGGACTCGACCACGCAGGACATGATCTTCTCGGTGGCGGCGCTGATCCGCGACCTGTCGCAGTTCATGGTGCTGAGCCCCGGCGACATCCTGAACACCGGCACGCCGGAGGGCGTCGCACTGTCCGGCCGCTTTCCGTACCTGGCGCCCGGCGACGTGATGGAGCTGGAGATCGACGGCCTCGGCCGCCAGCGCCAGACCCTCGGCAAGGCGTAGCCGACAAACTGTCCCCGGCCGGCTCTAGGGTCGGCCGGGTGACCGACTTTCTCGCCGACATCAGGACGTCCTACGACACGGTCGCGATCTCGTACGCCGAGCGCGTCGTGGACGGCGCCGTCGAGGAGGACGCCTCGTTCGACCTGCTCGCCGAGCTCGTCCCGGCGGGGCGTCCGGTGCTTGATGTCGGCTGCGGCCCCGGGCGGACGACCGCCCTGCTGGCCGCCCGCGACCTGCCCGTCATCGGGATCGATCTGTCTCCGGGCATGATCGACGTCGCCCGCCGCGATCACCCGGAGCTCGACTTCCGGGTCGGCTCGATGACCGCACTCGATCTCCCGGACGACGCGGTCGGAGGCATCGTGTCCTGGTGGTCGATCATCCACCTGCCGCGCGACGTCGTACCGCGCGCGTTCGCCGAGTTCCGCCGCGTGCTCGCGCCGGACGGTGTGCTCCTGATCGGCTTCCACCTGGGCACCGAGACGACGCACAAGACGTCCGGCTACGGCGGTCACCCGATGAACGTCCACGTCCATCGGTGGACGGCGGCGGCGCTGACCGAGATCGCGCTCGCCGTGGGACTCACGCCGTACCGGTCGGGTCTTCCCGAGGACCGGTTGCTGTTCGTGAGTACGGAGAATTCCTGAGGCCGGAGACGGGTCCCGAAAGTACGCTCTGCGCATGACTTCTCGCGTGCGAACGGTGACCTTCGATGCCCACGACCCGTACGAGCTGGCCGGTTTCTGGCTGCAGGTCCTGCGGGCCGAGCGCCCCGACGACGACCACCCCGGCGACCCGTACGCGGCGGTACCCACGGACGGGCTCACGGTGCTGTTCGAGAAGAACGACGACGAGAAGGTTGTGAAGAACCGCGCGCACCTGGACCTCGAGCCGGACACCACCCGGGACGAGGAGGTCGCCTGGCTGCTCACCCTCGGCGCCACGATCGCGTACGACCGCCGCGAACCCGACGGCACCGGGTGGGTGACCATGCGGGACCCGGAAGGCAACGAGTTCTGCGTACTGCGCAGCGCGTCGGAACGCGCCGCCACCAGCTGACCGGGTCGGTGTCAGGGGGCCGGGGTCTCGCCGGTGAAGGTGATCCGCCAGTCCGCCGACCACGCGTGCACGGCGACGTCGAACCCCTCGCGCGTCGCCGCGACCCGGTAGTGCCCGTCCTCCTCGGGGACCACCTCCGCGGTCCAGCCACGCGCTCGCAACGCGTTCGCGGCGGCCTCGACCTCGGCCGCCGGGTCGGGTGAGCGCGGGTTGCCGGTCTGCACGGTCACCCGCGCGACCGTGGCCGGCCCACGTCCGTCGAACAGGACGCCGGGCGCGATCGGCCCCGGATCGTGCGTCACCACGGGCCGCTGGTCCGGTACGACGGCTGCCGCCACCGCCAGCAGCTCGCTCCGCAGGAACTCCCGGTCGTCGCTCATCGGTGCCGTCCTCCCGCTCCTCGCGCTGCTCCCGGTGACCGCGGCGCGCCGGCCCGCCCCGCCCCAGTCCGTCCCGTCGCCGCCCGTGCGGCCGGAGACTGCGTCGCCGCGTCCGGATGCACTGCACCGTTCTGCCCAGCGGCGGCACCGGCCGATTCCTTGGTCGGATTGGTGAGCGCCGCAACTCCGTCGTACACCTTCGAGGCCGTGCTCGCGACCTTGTTCAGCGGATCGCCCCACGATGCGCCGAGCAGGAGCTGCGTCTCGGCCGACCGGCTGGTGTTCGTGGTGGTGATCCGCGTCAGATCGCCGCGGACGACGCGCCCGATGTTGCGCAGCGCCTCGCTGTTCGGCCGGTAGTACTGGTTGTGCCAGTGCACCGACACCGGATCGTCGTCGACCCGCGGGTCGCTCGTCGCCATCCGGACCGCATCCGGGAACGTCGCCGGATCCGGCCCGTGCCATTCGGAGTACGACACGTAGTCCCGCGGCGCGCGCTCGGTGTACAGCCGGGTCGGCGGCTGGACGAAGTCCGCGGCCTCGTCGACGTACTTCGCGATGCCCGGCGACCCCGTCATCACCAGCCGCGTCGGGTGTGCTCCGGCCATCACCGCCCGGGCTGCCACGTCCGTACCGTACGAGTGCGCGACGACCGTGACGTCGGCGTCCTCCGCCTTGAGGTCGTTGAGCTCGTTCAGGAAACCCGCTAGCCGAGGACCGCCTGCGATCGCCGCGTCATTGCTCGCGGCCTGCACCAGGCCGTGCGGCGAGTCGTAGTCCATCCACACCACCACTGCGGTCCCCGGACCGGCCTCGTCACGAATCAGGTCGCCGCGGTCGGACTGCCCGCGGAACGTGTCCAGGCTGTTGCCCATCCCGGGGACGAGGACGGCGACGTTGCGCGCCTGCTGGAGATCGCCGAGCACCTCGACCGCGCGCCCCTGCCCCTCGGGATTCACCGAGTAGAACTGCCGCGGCCGCTGCACCTCGACGACGTTGCCGTTGGCATCGACCTCGGAGACCGTGACCGGGGTGAGCAGCTCGTTCAGCGTGTCGAGCCGCTGCTGGTCGCCCCGACCGGCTGTCCCGGCGTCGACCGCCGCCTGCAGGCGGTCGCGCGCACCGAGCAGCCGGGCGTGATTGGCACGGAACCGCTCGGCCAACTGGTCGGCATCGATCATCGTGACTCCCCGTGACAGCGGTCACCTGGGCGCGTGACCGGGCCAGAGGCAGTTTGTCAGGCCGACGAGGTCAAGGAAAGGGACCAGGCGCGCGAGCTGTGGGTAAGTCGGACCGTGGCCAGCGGCCGGACGTCGACATGCCGCAGTGATTCCGCCGGTGCGTCCACGACGTACAGCACGATCGCGCGGACCACCGCGGGATGAACCACCGCGACCGCCGAGCGGTGGTCGCGATCCGCCAGGTCACCGAGCCAGTCCGCGACCCGCGCGAGGACGTCGTTCTCGGTCTCGCCGCCGGGAGTGGCGGTGTGCGGGCGTTCGAGCCAGGCCCCGACCTGCGACGGATCGGACCCGAGCAGTTCCTCCAGTCCGCGTCCGGTCCACTCGCCGTACTCGCGGTCGCGCAGCGCCGGCTCCACCACCGGGTCGAGCCCGAGCGCGGCGGCGGTACGTACCGCGGCCCGCTCCGGACCGGCGTACGCCACGTCGGCGGACAGCTTCACCTCGCGCGCCGCCTCGACACTCGCCGGATCCGGCTCGGCGTCCCCACCGAGCACGAGGCCGCGCAGCGCGGGAGTCAAGGCATGCGCGATCAGCGTCAGAGCCGTCAAGCGGTCGCCACCTTCGATCGGATCGGCCGGCGATCCACCGCGGCCGCGTACCCGAATCCGAGCAAGAGCCACAGCGTCGCCTGCGTACCGAGCGAGGCGAACCGAAACTGCCACAGCAGCGTAGCGGGGAACGTCTCCGGAACCTCGCTGATTCGCGGCAGGATCAGGTACGCCGCGACAACCGTGACGACGAGGCCCGCGACACCGCCGGCGAGTCGCGCGACCTCGCCGTACCGGGCGGCCCAGCGCGACAGCGCGACGCCCGCCCAAACCGCGAGCAGGCCGATCACCAGCGTCAGCAGGTACGTGATCGTGCGCCGCGTGATCGTGTCCGGATCGCCGACGGCCGGCGGGTTCGGCGGGTACTTGAGGAACGGGATCAGCACGACGCCGACGAAGCCCGCGGCGGCGAGTCCGAGCGCGGCGTACGCATCGTTCCCGGTCCGGAGCTTGCGGCGCAGCAGCGTGAACGCGACGGCGAACAGTCCGCCGAGCGCTACGCCGTACAGGCTGGTCGCGAGGAACAAGCCGGCCCGCTGGCCGTCCCGGCTGACGAGCGGCTCGTCCGCTTCGGCGGCAGGCTGCGGCTCAGCGCTGTCGCCGTGGTCATGGGTGTGCGCGTGACCGGCCGACTCTTCGATCGCGATGGCCGCGTCCACACGCGGCTCGCCCAGCACGTAGGCGACAGTTCCGGCCAGCAGGCCGGCGAAGAGTCCGACGATCAGTCCGCGCACCAGGAGTTGCCCGAAGGTGCGCATCGGTCTAGTGGCAGGGCACGCCGAGCAGATGACGTCCGTCGTGCATCAACTCGTGCAGGAACATCCCGGAGCGGGAGACCGCACCCTGGTCGAACGCGACCAGGTACGCGAGCATCAGCATCAGGCCGACGCTGAGCAGCGCGACGGCGAAGAGCTTGGGGGAAAGTGCCGGTACGGCGGCCGACCGGGCAGGAGCTGCCATCAGAACTGAACCTCCTGGGGAAGTGCGCGTCCCCTTCGAAAGGCTGCTGGTGCCCGAGCGTCCTGACTGACGAGCCGAAACTCGATCACAGTGGCGCGGCCGCGCCGGACTCTCACCGGCTTCCCTCATGGCACCGCAGGTTGACCTCCGAACCGTACGGTCCCGAGCCCGCCGGGGTCAACGCATCCCGGCGCGCCGGTGACCAATCCCTCATCCGACTCAGGCCCTGGCGGTGCGCCGTCCGGCGGGTACGCCGAGCAGCGCCAGCAGCGCGGGGAGTCCGAAGGCAACCAGGAAGGCGGTGACCGCGGAGTGCGGCTCGAGCGCGGCGAACAACGACCCGCCGATCGCGAGGATGGTTGCGGTGGACAACGAGTCGCTCAGTTGCAGGGCCGAGCTGTTGGCGCCCTGCTCGTCGCGTTCGGAGTACTCCAGAGCCAGAACCGACAGCGTCGGGAACACGGTGCCCATGCCGAGACCCGCCAGGGCCCAACCGAGGACGCCGACGACGACCGGGACGTTCGGATGGAGCGTGAGCACCGCCGTGGCGATGCCGAGCAGGATCGCGAGCATGCCCGCCTGCAGGAAGACCGCGTGCGAGAACGGCTGCTTCGGCCGGCCGCGGTACCAACTCGCCGCGCTCCAGCTGACTCCGCTGATCGTGAGGACCAGACCGGCGAGCGCCGGCGACAGACCGCGTTCCCGGGTGAGCATCAACGGCAGGAACACCTCCGCGCCGAACCCGGCGGCCGCGACCAGTCCACGCAGCGCGATCACCGACGGCAGCCCGCGCCCGAACGTGAAGGTTCCGGACGGCAGCAACTTCGGACCGAACACCACCACACCCGCCAGACCGACCACCAGCAGCGCGATCTGGACGACGCCACGCTGCTGGCCGCCGTAGTGCAGCAGCCCGACTCCCACCGCAGCCGCCAGCGACCACATGGCGCGCTTGTCCCACAGTTTGCCGTCGCGGACGTCGTACGTCGTGCCGCGCGCGAGCCCCGGCCGCATCACGAGCGCGGCCGGAACCGCGATCACCGGTACTGCGAGAAAGACGATCCGCCAGCTCGCGTGCTCGACGATCAGGCCGGCGATCGCGGGCCCGACGAGCGACGGCACCACCCAGCCGGCCGCGAACGCGGCGAAGATCGGCGGCCGGAGGCGGGCCGGATACAGGTGTCCGACGACGACGTACAGCGCGACCGTGAGCAGCCCGGCGCCGTACCCCTGGATGATCCGCCCGACCACCAGGATCTCCATCGACGGCGCCAGGCCGGCGATCAGCAGTCCGCCCAGGAACCACGCCGTACCGTGCCAGAGCGGGCGGGTCGGGCCCTTCAGATCGCTCCAGGTGCCGGACACCACCATCGCGACGACACCGGACGCGAGCGGGCCGCCGAAGGCGAGCGCATACAGGTTGAGGCCGTCGAGCGCCTGCGCGACGGTCGGCATCGCCGTCGCCACCGCAAGGGACTCGAAAGCGACGAGGGTGATCAACGCGACCATTCCGACGGTCAGGGCGCGGTATTGGGGGGAGAGGACGCCGCCTGTCTCAGCGGTCGGCTCGGCAACGACGGTCATGCGTCAGACCATCGCTGTTCAAGTGCACTTGAAGTCAACTACAGCAATGCGGCGAGGACGAGCGCGAGAATCGGGGGCACTGCCTGGGTCGCCGCGGCGCGCAGCATCCGGCGGTCCGACGCGACCAGCACGAGGCCCGCGCCGGCCATGCACGCACACGCGAAGAGCGCGATGGCGTGGCCTTTGTCACCGCCCCAGACCAGCCCGCCGAGCGCGCCGATCGCCAGGAACAGGTTGTAGAAGCCCTGGTTGAACGCCCACGGGCGCGCCGCCTCGACCTCGGAGTCCTTGACCAGGAACCGCCGGTACGTACTGGGCTTGCGGAACAGCACGCTCTCCATCACGAAGACGGCCACGTGGAACACACCCGCAAGAACGACGAAGACCTGCGCGATCACGCTCATGCGTCGGAACGTACAGCTACGCCCGCCATTCCGTGGCGAAGGCGCGCGCCGGGTTGGTTTCGAACATCGCGCCGGCGACATCGGCGCCGAGGTAGCGGGTGATGCGCGGTCTGAGATGGGTCAGCAGGTACGGGATGCCGGGGCCCTCGCCGGTCGCGGCGCGGGCGCGGGCCGTGGTGGTGTCGCCGCCGATCAGGAGCCGGTCCGCGTACCCGGCGTCGACCAGCGCGGCGAGGCAGTCGGTCAGCCGCGGATCGGTCGCGTTGTTGGCGCGCGACGGGCCGTCGAACGCCAGCCAGGCGCCGCGGTTCGCCAGCTCCCGATGCAGGCGATGGTCGGGGAAGCGGTTGAGATGGCCGAGGACCACGGCCGTCGGCGGGACGTGGAGCGTGTCGACGAGCAGATCGAGTACGGCGTCCGCGGCAGAACCGAGCTCGTGGTGGATGGCGATCGGCGCGTTGGTCGCGTGGTGGGCCTCGGCGGCGGCGCGCAGCGTGAACTCGGCGTGCGCGTCGAGGATGTGGAACCCGCCGGCCACCTTGATCAGCCCGGCCTTCACCTCGGTCTCAGCGATGCCCGTCGTCAGCTCACGGACGAAGAGCTCGGCCAGCCGGTCGCGGACATTGTCGACATATCCATCTGGGTAGTGCTCGCGGCGATGCAGGCCGGTGGCGGCGACGATCGCCACGCCGGTGGTGGTCGAGATCTGCTGCAGTGCGGCGGCGCGGCGGTTCAGCCCGTGCGGCGTCCACTGCACGATCGCCTGGCCACCGGCCGCGGCGAACGCCTGCGCTTCCGCGGTCGCCGCTACCTCGTCGTCGAGATCCTGCCCCGGCAGCATGGCCGACCGGAAGAACAGATGATCGTGCGCGTCGGTCACCCCGAGCGCCTGCGGCGCCACGTCCCCCAACACCGTCCGAACCCGCATCACTCCCCCTCCCGAACACCAGAACCGTATCCCGACCGACGAACCGCGCCGCAGAACCCCCTGCGGTCCTGCGGCGCGGTCTCGAACAGCCCTGGTGGCCAAGGTGTGGCGCCGGGCGGGCCTGGTGTCGGTCAGTCGGCGTGTCGGTCAGTCGGCGTGTCGGTCGAGCGTGCGGGGTGTCAGGCCGCGTGCTGGCCGGGGGTGCGGCGGCGACCGCGGCGGCGGGAGGGACGACGGGACGAAGTGTTCACCCGGCCGTCGTCCGACCGCGCACCGGCACCGCGCGTCACCACGTCACCCGAATTCCGCCGGCCCGTCCCGCGCTTGCCGGACGTCCTCCGCGAGGTCTGCTGCTTCTCGGACGTCTCCTTCGGCGGCGGGGTGACGTACGTGCGCTCGCCTGGCGCCAGCTCCGACAGCAGCGGGTGGGTGGCGTCGAGCTTGGTGATGGTGGGCTTGATGCCCGCCTTGCGCGTCAGGTCCCGGACGTCGCGGACCTGGGCGTCGGTCATCAACGTGACGACGGTGCCTTCGGCGCCGGCGCGGGCGGTCCGGCCCGAGCGGTGCAGGTACGCCTTGTGCTCGACCGGCGGGTCGGCGTGGATCACCAGCGTGACCCCGTCGACGTGGATTCCCCGGGCGGCGATGTCGGTCGCCACGAGCGTCCGCGCCGTACCGTCGGCGAAGGCCTCCAGGTTCCGCGTCCGGGCGCCTTGCGACAGGTTGCCGTGCAACTCGACCGCGGGCACACCTTGGGCGATCAGCTTCTTGGTCAGTGCCTTCGCGCCGTACTTCGTCCTGGTGAACACCAGCGACCGTCCCGGCGCGGCGGTCAGATCGAGCAGCACCGGCAGCCGGGCGTCGGAGTCGACGTGCAGCACGTGGTGCGTCATCCGCGCGACCGGCGAACGCGCCGAGTCCACACTGTGCGTGACCGGGTCGTTCATGAACCGCCGGACGAGGACGTCGACACCGGCGTCCAGCGTCGCGGAGAACAGCAGCCGCTGCGCGCGCGCCGGGGTCGCCTCGAGAATCCGCCGTACCGCGGGCAGGAACCCGAGATCGGCCATGTGGTCGGCCTCGTCGAGCACGGTGATCTCCACCGCGTCGAGCTTCGCGTGACCGGCCTTGATGTGGTCCTCGAGCCGCCCCGGGCAGGCGACGACGATGTCGGTGCCTTTCCGCAGGCCGTTGATCTGCGGGCCGTGTCCGACGCCGCCGAAGATCGTCATCGATCGCAGCCCGAGCGTGTCCGCGAGCGGCGTGATCGACGCCTGGATCTGGGTGGCGAGCTCACGCGTCGGCGCCAGGATCAGGGCGCGCGGACGGTTCGGCCGCCGGTCGCCACGGCCGGCGGCGAGCCGGGCCAGGACGGGCAGTACGAAGGCGTAGGTCTTGCCGGACCCGGTGCGCCCGCGTCCGAGAACGTCCTTCCCGGCCAGGGAATCCGGCAGCGTGGCCGCCTGGATCGGGAACGGCGTGGTCACCCCGGCAGCGGCCAGCGCGGCGGTGAGGCGATCGGGGACGCCGAGCTCGGCGAACGTGCCGTTGCCAACAGCAACACTCTCGTTGCTCTCAGCAACCTCAGTGACCTCAGCGACTTCGGTGAGGTCGTCGAGATCGGTGACCTCGGCAACAGCGGTCAGCTCAAGCGCTGCGGCGCGACCGGCACCGGACCGGCGCCGCCGCCGGGAGCGGCCCTGCGATGCCGATTGCGACTGTGGTTGCGCCTGTGGTTGCGACTGTGGTTGCGACTGTGGTTGCGCCTGCGAGGGGGATTGCGGCCGGCTGGTGGTGCCGCCGGCGGACTGACGGGATTGCTTGGGCGTGAATGTAGACGTGGGGCGGCGGGCCGCCATAGCAGTACTCCAAAGATCGTGGGGTCGTCCTGCCCGGCGCGGCCGAGGGCCGCGGCGCGTGGTGGTCGACTGCCGGCGCCCGACCGGTTGCCGGTCGCTGCGCTCTCCGGCCCGAGGCAGAACTGGGCGGGCCGTCCACCTCAGTGTACGGCACGACACGGCCGAGGCTCGCGGGATACTCGTCACACAGGCTAGGTTCACCTCCGTGACGGAACAGTTTCGGGTCGATCCGCCGACGGCCGCGGATGAACGTGTCCTCCTGCAGAGCTTCCTCGACTACCACCGCGGGACCTTGCTGTGGAAGCTCTCCGGGCTCACCGACGAGCAGCTCGTCCAACGCGCCGTACCGCCGGCCGACATCTCGCTGATCGGCCTGGTCCGGCACCTGAGCGAGGTGGAGAAGTACTGGTTCCACCGCACGCTGGCCGATCACGACTCGCCGCCGAAGTACTGGAGCCGGGAGTTCCCCGACGGCGATTTCGACCATGTGGATCCGGCCCTCGCGGCGCAGGATCTCGAGGACTTCCGCGCCATCATCAAGACCTCGGACGAGCTCGCCGCGAAGTACGACCTGGACCACACGTTCGACCGTCCGGGCTACGACACGCCGCACTCGGTGCGTTACCTCTACCTGCACATGATCGAGGAGTACGCGCGCCACAACGGCCACGCGGACCTGCTCCGGCAGGCGATCGACGGCGCGACCGGCGAGTGACTGTCAGGGTTTGATCGAGCGGATCAGCCCGACCAGATCCGTGGTGACACCGCGTACCCCCGGAATGCGGGTCAGGCGCAGCAGCCGGTCCACCAGCGGTACGGCGCGGTCGATCAGGGTCCGGGTACGGCGCAGGTCGTCGGACTGGTCGTGCACCCAGAAGAGCACGACGCCCATCTGCAGCAGCCAGAGCAGCTCGGGCAGCTCGGCTCGCAGGTCGGCCGGGACCTTCAGGTCGGAACCCTCGACCACCTGACGGAACACGTCGATACTCGCGGCCCGCGCCGGCTGCGAGTCGGCGCTGAACGGCGACAGCGGACTGCGCGGATCGGCCGCCGTCTTGAAGAACGTCCCGGCGAACTCGTGGTACGGCGCGGCGACGTCCAGCCAGGCCCGCAGTACGCCGGACAACCGCGGCACGAACGCCCGCTCGCCGGCGAGGATCGGCTCGACCGCCTCGCGGTGCTGCTCCTGCAGCAGGTCGTAGTACGCCTGCATCAGGTGTTCCTTGGAGCCATAGTAGTAGTACGCGTTCCCCACCGACACGCCGGCCTCGTTGGCGATCGCGCGCATCGTGGTCTTGCCGTACCCCTGCTCCCGGAACAACCGCAACGCGGTCGACAGGATCAGCTCACGGGTCTGCTCGCCCTTCGCGGTCGCACCGTCCGTCACACTCGTCAGCGTAATCACCCCCACTCAACTTCCTCAGCCCCGCCGCGGCCTGGACCATAGCTCGCGCAACCGGCCGCAGCACCGGATTCGCCAGCCGTTCGGCGGTGTGCCGGTGCGTAGCGGTCGCCCACAGACACATGATCCAGGCGCGATCGCCGACGTACACGGCCCCGTCGTCGGCAACCACCGTCACGTCCCGCAGCGTCGCCGCGTGGTCGAGGGCAGGATAGAGCGCCCGCGCGTCCGTCGACCCCGCCGCGACGAACCGCAACCGCACCACCCCGCCGTACCCGTCCGGCGCCGGGGTTTGCGCGGCGAGCCAGTCCTTGAACCGGCGGCACAGCCCGCACCCCGCGTCGTACAGCACCGTCAGTTCACGCACGGGCCGGCAGCCTTCAGTAGCCGTAGCGAGCGGTCTGCTCGGCCGCAGCGATCGGCTGGACGTTGTCGTTCGGCGGGACCGGCGGCCGCGGGGTCGTGTCAAGGCGGCTGCGGGTGCGGATCTTGTTGAAGATCCAGACGTTCGTCAGGTGCACCACGCCGAGCACCAGCATCACGATGCCGAGTTTCACGCTCAACTGCTCGAAGACGCCGCGGGCCGCCAGCACCGGCCGGCCGCTGCGCAGGAACAGCGTCACGAACCCGAGGTTGATCAGGTAGAACCCGACCACCAGCAGCCGATTCACCGCATCGGCGAAGTCGGCGTTGCCCTGGAACACGTCGACCAGGAAGACCCGGCCGTTGCGGCTCAGCGTGCGCGCCACCCAGATCGTCAGCGGTACCGCGATCAGCAGGTACGCCAGGTACGTCGTGACGGTCATGTCCATTTTTCGTCCCCACTTCTTGAACACGTTCAATTCGTCCTGGCACGCACGCTACGCCGATCTTTTGAACGTGTTCAAGTAGCCGCTTCCGTGATCTGGGTCTCGCCCGGCGCAACAATGACCGAATGAGGGAGAAGGACCTCGACCGGTGGGTCGAGCGGTACCGGAAGGCGTGGGAGAGCAACGCACCCAAGGACATCGCCGCGCTCTGGACCGAGGACGCGAGCTGGTACCGGCGGCCCGACGAGGACCCGGTGGTCGGCCGGGACGCGATCGTGGCGGCCTGGCTCGAGGTGGCCGACGCGCCGGGCGAGACCGCGTTCGAGTACGAGGTACTCGGCTTCGGCGACGGCGTCGGGTTCGTCCGTGGCTGGACGACGTACCTGACGAATCCGCCGGGCGAGTTCAGCAACCTGTGGGTGATCCGGATGGTCAAGGACCGGGCGTACGAGTTCACCGAATGGTGGATGGAGAAGCCGCGGTGAGCTACCCTCGCCGGTAGGCACGCAGGGTGCCACCGGTCCGCGGGAAGGGCTCAGCCCACCTGAGAGCGAAGGCGTTGCACTGTTCGACCTCCTTTCTCGCCTGACGACGCGGACAGCAGGCTCGTAGAGAGGAGGTCGGCGATGCCGACCCGGAACCTTCCGAACGACCCGCACCTGGATCACCTGCGTGGTCAGGCCAAAACCCTGCTCAAAGGCGTGCGCGCGGGCTCGAGCGCGGCGATTGCCCTCGCTGCCGAGTTTCATCCGGTCAGCACGCTGGCCGACGCCCAGCTGGTGATCGCGCGCAGCTACGGGTTCCCCAGCTGGCCGCGGCTCGTGCGTCATCTCGAGCTGGTCGACCGGTACAGCCGTTCCCCGCATCAGCAGCCCGTCGGCGGCCCGTTGGACACGCCCGAGCAGCGCGCCGACGAGTTCCTGCGTCTGGCCACGCTGCATTACGGGCAGGACGATCCGGCTCGTCAACGGTCCGCCGTCGCGCTCCTCCAGCGCTTTCCCGAGGTTGCCCGGAGCAACATCTACACGCAGGTGGTCGCCGGCGACGTGGACGGCGTCCGGGCGAACCTCGATCAGGCGGGCGTCGAAGGCGGACCGTACCGCTGGGAACCGTTGCTCTACCTCACCTACAGCCGCCTCGACGCGCCGAACCAGCTCGAGATCGCGCAGCTCCTGCTCGGCAACGGCGCCGATCCCAACGCCGGGTACCTGTGGTCCGGCCTGCCGTCGCCCTTCACCGCACTCACCGGCGTTTTCGGCCGCGGCGAAGGTGATCAACCGCCGCATCGCCACCGCGTCGAGCTCGCGCGGCTCCTGCTCGAGGCCGGCGCCGATCCGAACGACAGCCAAACGATGTACAACTGCGGGCCCGGGTGCCCGCCGCCGTACGACGACGTCCACCTGGAGCTCCTGCTGGAGTACGGGCTAGGGCGCGGCGACGGCGGCCCGTGGCATGCCCGACTGACCGCGGCCCATCCGACGCCGCGGCAACTGCTGGAGGACGAACTCGTCTTCGCGTCCTGGGCCGGTCTGCTGCACCGAGCCGAGCTGGTGCTTGCCCAAGGCACCGACCCGGAAGGCGTCGGCACCCGGCACCCCGTCTTCGGTGGGCAGCGTCCGTACGAGCTCGCAGCCGTGCAAGGACATACCGAGATCGCCGAACTGCTTCGCGAAAAGGGCGCCGCGCCGCTGGACGAGGTGCACGAGGTGTACGCCGCAGCGATGCGTGGCGAAACGCCGGATGTCGACGCGGCCTTGGCTGCCCGCGCGTTGGCTCGCCTGCCGCACCTGCCGGTCCGCGCCGCCGAGATCGGCCGTACGGAGGCGATGCAAGCGCTGCAACGCCTGGGTTACGACCTCGGCGCGGTCTCCGGCGGCGCGGCGCCGATCCACCGAGCCGCGCTCAACGGTCATGTTGAAACGGTTCGCAAGCTCGTCGAGTTGGGCGCCGACCCCGAGGTCCGCGACCCGACGTACGGCGGCAACGCATTGAGCTGGGCCGAACACAGCCGGCAGCAGGCCGTGATCGACTACCTCAGGGACTTACCGCGAGGAACAGGAACGCGCTGAACACCGCCAAGTGAATGGCACCCTGCAGCAGGGTGGCCCGCCCGGTCGACAGGGTGAACAGCCCGGTCACGACGGTCAGCAGGAACAGCACCATGTCTTTGCTGTCCAGCCCGAGGACGAGCGGACCGCTCAGCCAGATCGAGGCGACCGCAATCGCCGGGATGGTCAGGCCAATGCTGGCGAGTGCCGATCCGAGCGCCAGGTTGACGCTGGTCTGAAGACGGTTCCGCAGTGCCGCGCGCACTGCGGCAACCGTCTCCGGCAGCAGCACGAGCAACGCGATCAGGACACCGACCACCGCGAGCGGGGCGCCGGCCGACTCCACCGCGGCCTCCAGCTTCGGAGACACCGTCTTCGCCAGGCCGACGACCGAGATCAGGCAGACGAACAGCAGGCCGAGGCTCACCAGGGCGGTCCTGGTGCTCGGCCCCGCCGCGTGATGGTCCTCGTCCTCGTCGATCTCCCCGTCGGGCGTGACCGGCAGGAAGTAGTCCCGGTGCCGGATCGTCTGCACGAACACGAACACGCCGTACATCACCAGGGACATCACGCCCGCGAAGGCCAACTGCGGCCCGCTGAACTGCGGCCCCGCGGCGCTCGTCGTGAACGTTGGGACGACCAAGCTCAGGGTGACCAATGCGGTGATCACCGACAGCGCGGAGTACGACGCCTGCACGCGGAACCCCTGCACGCGGTGCCGCAGCGAGCCCACCACCAGTGACAACCCGAGGATCCCGTTGCACGTGATCATCACCGCCGCGAACACTGTGTCACGGGCCAGTGACGCGGCCTTCGTACCGCCGGATGCCATCAACGTCACGATCAGCGCGACCTCGATGATCGTCACCGCGAGCGCCAGGATCAGCGTGCCGAACGGCTCCCCGACGCGGTGCGCGACGACCTCGGCGTGGTGCACCGCCGCGATCACCGCGGCGCCCAGACCGAGGCAGACCAGGACCAGCAGAATCGTTCCGAGGTCACGCTTCCAGGTAGCGATCAGGACGACGAAAGCGAGCGGGGGCACGGCCAGGGTCCAGCGCGGCAGCCCTTGGATCACGGAGTTTGTCATCCCCAGACAGCCTATCGGGCAATCCGCTTGGCAAGCCGCAGCCGGCGGGTGATGCTTCTCCTAACATGACTGTCGAGATCAGAGACGCGACTGCGGACGACTGGCCGGCGATCTGGCCGTTCTTCCGTGAGATCGTCACCGCGCGCGAGACCTACACGTACGACCCCGACCTGACCGAGGAGCAGGCCCGGGCGCTGTGGATGTCGCCGTCCGCATCACCGCTGGCCCGGACCACGGTCGCCGTCGATGCCGACGGCACCGTTCTCGGCAGCGCGAACATGTACCCGAACCGCCCGGGGCCCGGCGCGCACGTGGCGAGCGCGAGTTTCATGGTGGACGCCAAAGCGCGCGGCCGCGGCGTCGGCCGGCTGCTCTGCGAGGACATGATCGCATGGGCCACCCGGACCGGGTTCCGCTCGATCCAGTTCAACGCGGTCGTCGAGACGAACGGGCCGGCCGTCCGCCTGTGGCAGTCGCTCGGCTTCCGGATCGCCGGCACCGTCCCGGAGGCCTTCGACCACCCCAAGCTCGGGTACGTCGGCCTGCACGTCATGTATCGCCCGCTCCCGTGACGATGACCCGCGCGGCGGATGTGGCAGGCGCTCGAGCCGTACCACGCGCTCACCTACTTCGCGCCGGAGACGCGTCAGGCCTGACTCGTGCCACCTGACGGAGTTTTCGAGGTCGGGCTCGCGTTTGTGCTGGTCAGGAGCTCGCGGGCGGGCTGATTGACACACCCCGGAGGC
>NZ_JBEZFT010000047.1:0-52888 GCF_040649595.1 Kribbella sp. NPDC048915
GGGCGTCACGGCGTACAAGGTCGGTGACGACTACGGCTCGATCGCGAACGCCGCGCGCCGGTTCCTCGAGCAGAGCGACGAGCAGGTGATGGGCACCATCCACGAACTGTTCGCCGGTCACCTGCGCGCGATCGTCGGCTCCACCACGGTCGAGGAGATGCTGCACGACCGGGAGACGCTGACCACGAACATCCGCGGGTCGCTGGCCGGCGACATGGAGAAGCTCGGTCTGGTCGTGGACTCGCTGCAGATTCAGGAGATCGACGACGAGTCCGGCTACATCAAGAACCTGGGCCGTCCGCAGGCCGCCGCGGTCGAGGCCGCGGCCCGGATCGCGCAGGCCGAGCGGGACCGCGAGGCGACCGAGCGCGAGCAAGCCGCCGCCGCGCAGAAGGCCGCGGCCGTTCGGGAGAGCTCGATCGCGCAGGCCGGGTACCAGGCGGAGGTCGACCAGGCGAAGTCGAAGGCGTCGCAGGCCGGTCCGCTGGCCGAGGCGCTGGCCCGCCAGGAGGTTGTGGTCGCCGAGACCGAGACCGCGAAGCTGAACGCGTCGCTGGCCGAGAAGCAACTGGAGTCGACGGTGCTGAAGCCGGCCGACGCCGAGGCGTACCGGCAGCGCACGCTGGCGCAGGCCAGCCGGGACGCGCAGATCGCGGCCGCCGAGGCGAACGCCCGTGAGGTGCAGTTGCGCGGTGAGGCGGAGGCGAAGGCCACCGAGCTGACCGGTAAGGCCGAGGCGTCCGCGGTGCAGGCCAAGGCGATGGCCGAGGCCGCCGGTATCAAGGCGCGGGCCGAGGCGCTGGCCACCAACACCGAAGCCGTTGTCGCGCAGCAGCTGGCCGAGGCGTACCCGCAGATCGTGTCCGCGGCGGCGGGCTCGTTCGAAAAGGTCGGCAACATGGTCGTACTGAACGGCGCCCAGGGCATCGAGGACACCTTGGTGAAGACCATCACCATGGGCGGCTCGGGCTTCGCGCTGGCCAAGCAGCTGATCGACTCACTGACCACCAAGAACGGCGAGACCCCGAAGCTGGAGCCGGTCGCCGACGAGCCGGCCTGAGCCGCGGCCGAGTCCGTCCCCGGCCGCGGTGAAGCCTCGACCGGGGCGGACAATTAACTACAGACGCAAACCGTTGAAGGTTGCTGCTTGACGGCTGACACTGAGCAGCATGCCGCCCAGAAGAATCCTCGCAGTACTCGCCGCGCTCCTGCTCGGCGCCGCCACCCTGGTGGCGGTGCCGACGCAAGCGCAGGCCGCGCCGAACTTCAAGGCCCCGTTCCCGTGTGGCCAACGCTGGACCTACAGCCATCACTCCGCCGAGGTCCGCCGCGCGCTCGACTTCGTCCGCGCCGACGGCGGGACCACGAACGGTACGCCGGTACTCGCTTCCGCTGGTGGTACGGCGTACCGCTTCTCGCAGCCGAGTGGCGCCGGCAACTACATAGCCATCGAGCACGGCGGTGGCTGGAAGACCTACTACTTCCACCTGTCCGCCTACTCCGTCGCCAACGGCCAGCAGGTCTCGCAAGGCCAGCAGATCGGGGTCACCGGCAGCACCGGCAACTCGTCCGGTCCGCACATCCACTACGAGCAGCTGCTCAACGGCGTGGGTCAGAACATCGTCATCAACGGGACCGGGCTGGCCTATCCGGGCTCGTACGGCTCCCACTTCCTCACCAGTGACAACGGCTGCTCCGGGCCGGGCAAGAACTACCTGACCTGGGGCACCGGCGTGCGAGTGCGGGCCGATGCGTACCTCAGCTCGCCGATCGTCACCACGCTGCCCGGGCCGACGTCGGTCTGGGTGCTCTGCCAGAAGCAGGGCGACACCGTGAACGCCGAGGGGTACACCAACAACTGGTGGTCGAAGCTCCGCGACCAGAACGGGTTCATCAGCAACATCTACATCCAGGACCCGAACGCCCAGCTACCCGGCGTACCACTCTGCTAGGTGCCTGTGCTAGGTGACTGTCCTAGGTGCATGTGCCGAACCGGTGTGGGATCCCCTTGCAGGGAGGGGGATCCCACACCTCCGCTATGCGGTGTGCAGTGTGAGGCCGTAGGCCTGCAGGATCTCGTTGACCGGCTGGAACCACGTCTCACCGCCGCTGCTGCAGTTGCCCCAGCCGCCGGACGTCACGCCCTGCGCCTGGTCGCCGGTGATGAACGAGCCGCCGGAGTCACCGCCCTCGGCGCACACGCTGGTCTTGGTGGCGCCGTAGAACAGCTGGCCGTTGCCGTAGTTCACGGTCTCGTTCTTGGCGAGGATCGTGCCGCAGTGCCAGTGCGTCGTCGACCCACTGCGGCAGACCGACGAACCGATCGGCGCCTCCCACGACCCGCGGACGAGCTGGTCACTCACCTGTCCCCAGCCGTACACCACGGGGACGGTCCACCAGCCGTAGCCGGTGGCGACCCAGCCGTAGTCGTTGCCCGGGAAGGACCAGCCACGGAACGAGCCCTGGTCGGAGCCGTCCCAGCCGCGCACGATGCCGTTGCGGCCGCAGTGGCCGGCTGTGACGTACCCGCCGTGGACGGAGAAGCCGATCGAGCAGCGGATGTTGCTGACGTAGTACGGGTCGCCGCCGACCGTACCGGCCGCGAAGGTGCGTGGCGCCTGCGCTGCGACCTCCTTGACCGTCACAGCACCCGCCTTGGAGACGCGGGCGACAAACGCGTCCACAGCCTTGGACCGCTTGCCTGACTGGACGTTGACGACCACGCTGCCCGTGCGGGGATCGGTGGCCCAGCCGCTGACCGCAGCCGGCACCGCCTTGCCCGCCAGCTTGTCGACGGCCGCCTTCCGCTGATCCAGCGCCTTGGCCGACACCGGTACGGCCGCCACGTCCGCACCGGTGGCGCGAACGGCCGCCGCCCGTGTGGACCCGACCACTCCCACCACCAGCTTTCGTGTGGCCGCGTCGTACCAGGCACCGCCGAAGGCGGCACCGGCCGCTTTCTGGGCCGCAGGCAACAACTTCGCCGCCGCGGTCTCCGCTGCCAGGCGGTCCCGCATCTGCTGCTCTGTCAGTCCGAAATCGCGTTGCATGGCAGCCGCTTGGCCGGCGACCGCGAGCGGTTCGGACGCTGCTGTTGCCTGCGTGGCTGCGCTCAAGGGCACGGTCAAGGAAGCCGCCGTGATTACGGCGGCCAATAGGACCTTCATGTGGAACTCTCCTCACCTAGGGGCGGTTCGGTGGATGAGAGCGCTCTCAGATCTTGAGAGTGGACTACGTTGTCAGGCGCGTCAAGGGTTCACAGGCCGAGGTACGCCAGAACGGCGAGGACGCGGCGGTGTCCGGAGTCGGTCGGCGGGAGGTCGAGCTTCTGAAAGACGTTGCCGACATGCTTGTGGACAGCGCCGTCGGAGATGACCAGCTTCTCCCCGATCGCGGTGTTGCCGAGGCCTTCGGCCATCAGGGCGAGGACTTCGCGTTCGCGCGGCGTCAGCCGGTCCAGCGGGCTGCTCCGCTTCACCATCAGTTGGCTGACCACTTCCGGGTCCAGCACGGTCCCGCCGGCCGCGACTCGCCGTACTGCCTCCAGGAATTCGTCGACGCGGGACACCCGGTCCTTCAGCAGGTAGCCGATGCCTTCACTGCCGGCTGCGAGCAGTTCGGCGGCGTAGACCTCCTCGACGTACTGCGAGAACACCAGCACCGGCAGCCCCGGCCGGACGCGACGTGCCTCGATCGCAGCCCGCAGGCCCTCGTCGGTGAAGGTCGGCGGCAACCGGACGTCGACCACCGCGATGTCGACCTGATGCTCGTCGATCGCCTTGGCGAACTCGTCGGCGTCGGTGGCGACCGCGGCGACCTCGAAGCCGGAGTTGCCGAGCAACAGACCGAGGCCCTCGGCAAGGATCGGATTGTCCTCGAGGATGATCACCCGCACGGGAGGCTCACCTCGACAGTCGTCGGCCCGCCGATCGGACTCCGCAGCTCCATCTGACCGTCGATCGCCTGCACCCGGTGCAGCATGCCATGCAGACCACTCCCCCGGCCCAGCAGGTCGGACTGCTCACTCACCTGCGCTCCACCGATGCCGTCGTCGGTAATCGTCAGGTACAGCTCAGCACCACGCCGCTCGAGCTGTAGGTCGACATGTCCCGCCGCACTGTGTTTCGTCACGTTGGTGAGGGACTCCGCCACGACAAAGTAGGCAGCGGCCTCTACCGGAGCTGGTACGTCGCCCAGCTCACCGATACGCAGCTCTACCGGCAGCGGACACCGGGCCGCTAGTGCGGAGACCGCCCCGGCGAGGCCGCGGTCAGCCAGGATCGGCGGGTACATGGTGCGGAGTACGCCGCGTAGCTCGGTCATAGCCTGCTCAGCGCCGTCGCGGGCGTCATCCAGCAGCTTGGCCGCCTTCTCCGGGTCCTCTGCCATCGTCTGCTTGGCGATACCGATCCGCATCGCCAGCGACACCAGCTGGGCCTGCGTGCCGTCGTGCAGGTCCCGCTCGATCCGGCGTAGCTCTGCGCCGTGCGAGTCGACAGCACCCGCCCTGCTCTTGGTGAGCTCCTCCACACGCCGCTCCAGCTTGGCCGTCTCCACCTGCTCAGGGCTCGGTGCGAGGAGGTTGAGCGCGGCCTTGGCGTGGCCGCGCGCCAGTGCAGGCGCGACGCGCCCCAGGAACCAGAGGCCGACGCCGATCTGCAGCGGGCCCAGAGTGAGCGCCTCGACCCAGTTGTCGACGTTGAGGCCCATCAGGCTGAAGTTGCCCGGCGAAAGCCACCACAGCGCGATGCTCACCACCGCCGACGGCACACCGGCCACCGCGATCACTGCGACAAGCAGTTCAGGAATCATCGCCAGTGGCATCAGCAGGACGCGCAGACTGCGTTTGAACGACTTGTCCCGGACCAACGTCGCCACGTCGCCGGGCCGGCGAGGCAGTGCGGGCGGCAGCTCGTCGTCCAGCGAGCGGCCGAGCTGCCACGCCGCCTGGCGCCGCTCGCCGTTGGCGAACCGCACCAGCTCAGCGGTGGCACTCGGGACGATCCAGCCGAACAGCACGGCCAGCGGCATCGCGACCAGCAGCAGGACCGCCCGCAGGTAGCGGAGGAACAGGTAGCCGACGGCCGGACCGCCCCGAGCGAGGATGTTGGTGAGCATGACTCCATCCTGCGGCAACCAGGCCGCCGCAGTCGGTACAGCAGGCTCTACCTTTCGCCCTCTAGCACTCTGGAACGCCAGGGAGCTTCGGGTTGGGATCGTCGATGTAGATGTTGGTCATGTAGCCGCCCTGGTCGCGCAGCTTGGACCACCAGTTGTTCGTGTACCCGCCGGCGGTCACCGTGTCGCCCTGGACCTGGCACTCGACGAAGACCTGGGTCGGGCCGGGCAGCGACGTCACGACCGACGCGGACAGCTTCGGCGCCGAGCGGACGTTCACACCGGAGCCCCAGGTGGTGAAGTTGTACTCCGGCGGGTTCGGGTCGCCGCCGTTCACCAACTGCATGTAGTAGTTCCAGTTCCAGTTCGGACCCGGGTCGGTGTGGTCGTTGCCGGGCATCTCGCTGTGGCCCTTGATGTGGTTGCGGTCCTTCGGGATGCCACGCCGGTCGGCGATGTTGCGGGTCAGTGCGGCCGACGAGCGGTACATCGCGTCGGTGAACCACGACGGCTGGTCGACCCAGCCTTCGTGCTCGATGCCGATCGAGTACGGGTTCGCGCTGCGCGCATGCCAGGCGGTGTCCTTCTCGGCCACCATCTGGGTGATCTGACCGTCGCTGGAACGCACCACGTAGTGCGCGCTGACCTGCGCCGACGGGTTCTTGAACCAGCTGATCGTGCCGGCGTACGAGCCCTGGGTCACGTGGATGACGATCGTGCTGATCGCTTCCGTGCGGCCGACCCGGTAGTTGCTGGTGCTGGCCGCGTTCCAGATCGCGCCGGGGTAGTCGACGGCGGTGGTGCCGAGCGGCGCGGCCTTCTCGTACGCACCGCGGTCCGGCGTCACCGGCTTCGGGGCGGTCGAGACGCCGGCGGTCCGCACTCCCCGCGCGATGATCCGGTACACCTCGTCGGTGTAGAGCCGCGCGGTCGGCGCGTCCGCGGAGTGCGAGTACTTCGCGATCACGCCGTACCACTTGCCCAGATCGTCGCGGTCCTTGAGGCCGGCTTGGTCGGCGTACGCGTCGAGCACGGCGGCGGCGCCGAGGATGTTCGACGGCTGGTCCTTGGACAGCTTCGCGACCGGGAGGCCGGTCAGTTTGCCGGCCTCGGCCAGCGTCTGGTTGACGTTGTTCTGGGCGAGGTGCATGACGCCGTACCCGTTCGCCTGGCTCGGCGTGCCGTTGTGGCCGTCAAGGTGCGTCTCGGCGAAGCCGACGCCGACCAGGACCTCACGCGGTACGTCGTACTGCGTGGACGCCGCGGCGAAGGCCGACGCGAGATCCGTCGTGGGTGGTGGTGCGGCCGCGTCACTCGGCAGCGCGGTCAGCGCGAGTGCGCCGACGGTCAGGACAGCGGGTATCAGGGCGGCGGTTTTACCCATGGGGCGGTTCCTTCCCGTATCCGGTCCGCCGAGGGGCGTCGGCGGTCCCGGAAGCCACGCTAAGGGAAGATCTTCCGTTCAATCCAGTGTTCGAGTGAATTTCTTCCCGTCACCGAGAGAAGACAACCCGTCCACGGAGTGCAATCAGCCGCGGGCGGCTCAGGACCGCCGGGTTGGCGCGCGGGTCCTCGTCGTACACGACCAGGTCGGCCGGATCACCGGGGCGGAGCTCGCTCGGCGCGCCGAGCCACTCCCGGGCGGCCCACGATCCCGCGGCGAGCGCCTGCTCCCCCGACAGACCGATCTCGGTCAGCGCCTGGATCTCCTGCGCCACCAGACCGTGCCCGAGGACGCCGCCCGCGTCGGTGCCCGCATAGATCGGTACGCCGGCCTCGAAGGCGTCGCGCAGACGCTGCAGGCGGCGCTCGTACAGGTCTCGCATGTGCGCCGAGTACACCGGGAACTTGGCCGCGGCCTGGTCGGCGTACTGCGGGAAGTTCTCCAGCTGGATCAGCGTCGGTACGACGGCCACCTGACGTTCCGCCAGCTCGCTGAGCAGATCGGGCTCGATGCCGGTGCCGTGCTCGAGGCAGTCGATGCCCGCGGCGAGCAGATCCAGCAGCGCGTGCTCGCCGAACACGTGTGCGGTCACGCGGGCACCGAGCTCGTGTGCGCGGGCGATCGCGGCGTTCAGCGCGTCGGCCGGCCAGCATGGGGTCAGATCGCCCGCGTCCCGGTCGATCCAGTCGCCGACCAGCTTCACCCAGCCGTCACCACGGCGGGCCTCCTGCTCGACGTACGCGACCAGCTCGTCGGGCTCGATCTCCCAGCCGTAGTTGCGCAGGTACCGCTTCGAGCGGGCCAGATGGCGACCGGCGCGGATGATCTTCGGCAGGTCCTCGCGGTCGTCGATCCAGCGGGTGTCGACCGGTGAACCGGCGTCCCGCACCAGCAGCGCACCGGCCTCGCGGTCGGCGATCGCCTGCTGCTCCTGCGTCTCCTCGTCGACACCACCGTGCTGGTCGAGGCCGATGTGGCAGTGCGCGTCGACCAGGCCGGGCACGATCCAGCCACCGGTGTGCACCGTGGTGACATCGGCAGCGGTGGGCCGGTCGACGACCAGCCCACCGCTGAGATGAAGCTCCTGTTGCTCACCGGCCGGCAACACGGTGCCCACGAGCCTGAGTACCGTCATAGGCCGACCGTATCCGGCGAACGGCTATCCGGGCGACCCGCTCGGTGTACAGGTCGGAGTGGTCGTCTCGTCACCGGCGCACGGCGTCGATGTCGGAGTCTCCGTCGGGGTCTCCGTGGGCGTCGAGGTCGGGGTCTCGCTCGGCGTCGTGGTCGGAGTCTTGGTGGGAGTCTTCGTCGGGGTCTTGGTCGGAGTCTTGGTGGGAGTCTTCGTCGGGGTCTTGGTCGGAGTCCTGGTCGGGGTGTCGGACGGCGTGTCGACCGGATCCGGGATCGACGGCGTGTCCTCCGTGACCGGCGGCACGGTCGGCACGGTCGTCGGAACCGCGGTCGGAGTCGGCGTCGGCGTCGCGGTGTCGTCCGGTACGTCCGGGACCTGGCGCGGATCCGTACGGCGCTCGGCGTTGCCGGTCGTCTTCGCGGAGCTGATGTTGCCCGTCGCGTTCGGCACGAGGACCGCGTTCTTGCTGTAGACGCGCATCCACTTCAGCACGGTGGCCACGAAGTCCTTGGAGTGCTGGTAGCGCAACAGTGCCGAGACCAGGTCGCGCGGCCGGCGCAGGTCGTCGCCCTCGGCGCAGAGGACGACGGCCACCGTGGTGACCGCGTCGTACACGTTGTTCGGGTTGCGGAAACCATCACCGTTTCCGTCGGCCCCGAACTCGTCCCAGACCTGCGGGATGATCTGCATCGGGCCGACAGCGCGGTCCCAGGTCTGGTCCGCGTCGAACTTGCCCTTGTCGGTGTCGGTGATCCGGCCGTTGCCGCGGCGGCCGTTCAGCACCGGGCCGAGGATCCGGCCGCGGGTCGTGCCGGCCACGTCGACGCGGCCGCCGCTGGCATGGTCGGACTCCACCTTGCCGATCCCGGCCAGCAGCGGCCAGGTCAGCCCACAGTTCGGCCGGACGACCGCGAGATTCGCGGTGGCCCGGCGATAGGCGGGGAACACCCCGCGCGGGATGCCGTTCACGGCTCCCGGCCGCCCCGGACGCACGACCGACCGGCCGTCGGTCGCCCCCTGCACGGGGACGTCGTCGCGGGCAGGCTTGTCGGATCCGAGCCGGCCGTCCACGCCGGGGCGCTGCGGCACGATCATCGTCAACTCGTCGAACTCACCGCTGTTCAGCCCGGCGCCGGGAGACGGCGCGACCGGACTCCCCGCCGCGAGCGGACCGGAGGCACCGGCTCCCCCCGAGGCGACAGTCACAATGGCCCCGACCATGAGCGGAGCCGTACACAGTGAAGCGATGATTATTTTGACCCGACGGTTACCACTACGGGTTAGGCGCATAGCCCCTTCAACGAACCAAGCGCCAGAAAGTTACATCAAGACGACGCAAAGTTACCCCGCCCAGAAACCCACGGAAAACCACCACCCAGGTAACGACCACCACTACCTGAACGTCACGACCTACTCAGCTTTCGCCCACTCCCGCACCGCCGCGAGAGCACCCACCGCCCCAACACACGACCCCGCCTTCGGGGCGAGGCGGGTCATCACGAGCGCCGGCGGATCACCTCGCTGACCGCGACGCGCCACGTCCGCGTTCTCCCGCCCACCACGTCGTACAGCCGGACGCCGTCCGCCGTGTAGTAGGGCATCCGCGTCGCGCAGCCTGGCACCACGACACCATGGGTTCACCCACCGTGTTGTGGGTTCCCCACCCTTCACCACGGTCCGGAACCCACAACAGCATGGGTTCACCCACGGTGTTGTGAGTGAACCAACGCACGGAAGTGAGCCGAGCGGCGTCCGGCACTCCCAGGGCGCCCCGACCACCGACGCACTGACCCACTCCCCCGCGTCGCGCTACCGACACCACCACACCGTGGGTTCACCCACCGTGTTGTGGGTTCCCCACCCTTCACCACGGTCCGGAACCCACAACACCATGGGTTCACCCACCGTGTTCTGAGTGAACCAACGCACGGAGGTGAGCCGAGCGGCGGCCCGGGCGGGTGCCGGGTGGGCGGCGTCGCGGCGAAGGAGCGGCGGGGGTCAGCCGGCGTTGGTGGAGCTGGGGACCTGGTCCGGGTTGGCCGAGGTGTCACCGTCCGGGTTGGGGGTGCAGGTCGGGTCCGGGGTCGGCGTCAAGGTCGGGCTGCTGGATGGCGCGGGCGTGGTCGTGGCGGTCGGCTCCGTGCAGTCCGGCTGCTGCGTCGGCTCGCCGGTCGGGTCCCCGGTCGGCGTCGTGCTCGGCGTCTCCGAGGGGGTTTCGGACGGCGTCTCGGAGGGTGTCTCCGAAGGCGTCTCGGACGGCGACTCCGACGGGCTTTGCGAAGGCGTCCCCGGCGAGTTCGTCGAGGTCGGGGTCGACGGCGGCGGGCTCAGCGGAGGCCGGGTGGGCTTGGTCGAGCTGGTCGGCTTGCTCGTGGCGCTCGGGGTCGGGCTGGTCGCCTGGGACGTCGGGACAGACGTCGGCGCGGAGGTCGGCGTGGTCGGCGGAGTGGTCGGCGGAGTGGTCGACGGCGTCGTGGGCGGCGTCGTGGGCGGTGTGGTCGGCGAGTCCGGGTCGTCAGCGTTGCCGCTGTCGTCAGGCGTCTCGATCGTGCCGGGCTTGTCGGGGATGGTGACGGTGTCGTTGCTGTACGTCTGCATCCACCGGAGCACCGTCGAGACGTACTCCATCGAGTGGTTGTAGCGCAGCACCGCCGCGACAAGACCCTCCGGGTCGGAGAGGTTCGCCCCGCCGGAGCACAGGTAGTCCCCCGCCGCCCGCGCCGCATCGAACACGTTGTGCGGGTCCTTCACCCCGTCACCGTTGCCGTCGGCACCGAAAACCTTCCAGGTACCGGGGATGAACTGCATCGGCCCGACGGCGCGGTCCCACGAGGTGTTCCCGTCGTACGCGCCCTGGTCGGTGTCGGCGATCGCCGCCATCCCGGGCCCGCCGTTCAGGACCGGGCCGAGGATCTTGCCGCGGGTGTCGCCGTTCGGGTCGACCTTGCCGCCGCTGGCGTGCGCGGACTCGACCTTGCCGATGCCGGCCAGCAGGGGCCAGGTGATGTGGCAGCCCGGCATCGACAGTGCGAGGTCGCGGGCGGCCTTCTGGTACGCCGCGAGCACCGTCCCCGGGATCCCCGAGGTGTCTCCGAACGCGCCCGGGATGGGCTTCACGGTGCCGTCCGTCGTACCGGTGATCGGCACCTGCACCGAGGACCGTTCCTGCGTCGGGAGGCTGCCGTCGACACCCGGCTGGTTCGGGACGTCGTCGGCCAGCTCGTCGAACACCGCGTCCTGACGCGGCGCGGCCAGCGCGTGCGCGTCCACGACGAACGTGTTCGAGGTGACGCCACCAATCACGAACACGGCGACCATCGCGGCCGGCGGGGCGAGGCACAGACAGGTGGCAGTCAGTTTCCCGCGCCACGTGTCCAAATCCTTGAACTGCTGCCTCATCCGAACCGTCCTCGACGCATTCCGCAGTTGGTGTGCTTCTGGGCGTAGGCACGATCTTAGTCGTCAGGGGGTCGGCGACAACCCGTCCCGGTGCGCCCCCACAGCTGCATCGCACCCACACCACAGCCGTACGGCGGCCTCGCCCGGGCGATGTTTCCGCACCCATCGGCGCCTACCCATCTACCACACACGACATCGCCCGCCCACCGCAACCGGTGGACGGGCGATCCTCGTGCCCTTTCGGGAAAACCTGCGCCGAACGGGGTCAGTTCCCGCCGAGCATCTTCTTCAGGTCGTCGGGCAGCTCGAAGTCGCCGCCGTTCTGGCCGCCGAACGCGGCCGGCAGCTCACCCGGCTGCGGCGCCTGCGGCTGCTGGCTGCCCTGCTGCGCGCGCTTGGCCGGGTTGCCGGAGCCGCGCTTCTTGCCCTTCTTCTGCTGCTTGGCCTTCCGGGCGCCGCCGCCCATCCCGCCCATGCCGGGCATGCCCGGCATCCCGGGCATGTTCGGCAGGCCCTTGCCGGACGCCATCGCGGCCATCATCTTGCGCGCCTCGAAGAACCGCTCGACCAGGCCGCTGACGGTGGACACCTCGGTCCCGGAACCCTTCGCGATCCGGGCCCGGCGGGAGCCGTCGATGATCCGCGGATCGGCCCGCTCGGCCGGCGTCATCGAGTGGATGACGGCCTCGATCCGGTCGATCTCGCGCTCGTCGAAGTTCTCCAGCTGGTCCTTGAACTGGTTCGCGCCGGGCAGCATGCCGAAGATCTTGGTCAGCGGACCCATCTTGCGCACCGACTGCATCTGGGCGAGGAAGTCGTCCAGCGTGAAGTCCTTGCCGCCCTTCTTCGCCAGCTTGGCCGCGGTCTTCGCGGCCGCCTCGGCGTCGAAGGTCTGCTCGGCCTTCTCGATCAGGCTGAGCACGTCGCCCATCCCGAGGATGCGGGACGCCATCCGGTCGGGGTGGAAGACGTCGAAGTCCTCGAGCTTCTCGCCGTTGCTGGCGAACATCACCTGCCGGCCGGTGACGTGGCTGATCGACAGCGCGGCACCACCGCGGGCGTCACCGTCGAGCTTGGACAGTACGACGCCGTCGAAGCCGACACCGTCCAGGAAGGCCTGCGCGGTGGTGACCGCGTCCTGACCGATCATGGCGTCGACGACGAACAGGATCTCATCGGGGTTGACCGCGTCGCGGATGTCCGCGGCCTGCTTCATCAGCTCCTCGTCGACACCCAGCCGGCCGGCGGTGTCGACGATGACCACGCTGTGCTGCTTGCTGCGCGCCTCGTCCATCGCCTTGCGGGCGACCTCGACCGGGTCGCCGACGCCGTTGCCGGGCTCAGGCGCGAACACCGGGACGCCGGCCCGCTCACCGACGACCTGCAGCTGAGTGACCGCGTTCGGCCGCTGGAGGTCGGCGGCGACCAGCATCGGGGTCTGGTGGCGGGTCTCCTTCAGCCACTTGGCGAGCTTGCCGGCCAGGGTGGTCTTACCGGCACCCTGCAGACCGGCGAGCATGATCACGGTCGGCGGGCGCTTCGCCATCCGCAGCTCGCGGGTCTCGCCGCCGAGGATGTTGATCAGTTCCTCGTTGACGATCTTGATGACCTGCTGCGCCGGGTTCAGGCCGCCGCGCACCTCGGCGCCGGCGGCGCGCTCCTTGATCGCCGCGATGAACTCCCGGACGACCGGCAGCGCGACATCGGCCTCCAGCAACGCGATCCGGATCTCCCGGGCGGTCGCGTCGATGTCGGCATCGGTCAGCTTGCCCTTGCCCCGCAGGTTCTTGAACGCGGTGGAGAGCCGATCGGAAAGCGTGTCGAACACGTGGAACAGTCCGTTTCGTCGAAGCGATGAACTCCCCGAGTCTACCGGCCCGTCAACCGTGCTCCGCAGCCGCGGGACCCGAGCGGTGAGCGTGACCGGCCGCGCGATCCGGCGGGACTGCGCCGGTCGCGGGATATCGTGCTGGTGGAGGTACGGAGCAGCGGAGGATGACGGATGGGTGACGGGCAGTCTCCGGAGATGATCGAGGCGTTGCGCGTGCTGGAGTCCGCCGACCTGGAGCGGGGTACCCGGGAGGAGCGACTGGCGGCCTTCGCGCGGGTGCGGAGGGAGATCTGGGCGATCGCGGACCGTGCCGGTTCCGACAGCATCGCGATCCGCGCCCTGACCCGGGGACTGGAGTCGTCGGAGCAACTGCTGGCCGAGGGCGCGCCCTGGGACGACCGGCCGGCAGCCGAGCACTGATCCGTGGCCGACAACGAGGGCATGGTCCTGGTCGATCGGTCGTCGCAGACGTACCAGGAGTTCGCTCGCCTCCATCGGATCGCCCAGGAGCTCCACCCCGGCGGGGGCGATCGCTGGAACGAGCACCTGTACGCCCGTACCGACGACGCTTGGGGCGGTCTGACCCGGGACGGCGCAACGAACTGGCGGACGTCGTTCCGCCCGATCCGGTGCACCAGCAGGCGGCCCGTGCGCACCTGATCAACCAGATGGCGGTTGAGGACCCGGGTCACTGTCGGTGCCGGGCAAGGCGACGCGCTCAGATTTCTGCAGGCTCAGGCGCCGGCCGCGCACGCGACACACCATCGCCCGGAACTCGGCGACGGGGCCCGCGGCGCCGGAACGCCGACAGACCGGGGCACACAACGCAGCACCACCGGCCGCACCACCAGCCCGACTGATCGCGGTCGCTGATCCCTGGGGTTTCGCGGTTGACATCTGTGCGGAACTTCCTCAAGCTAACCGGTAATTGAGTTTGTTCTGGTTAGGAGGCTGGGGTGCGGGTTGTGGTGGACGGGCCGTCGAACTTGGGGTTGCGGCCGCCTGTGCCGGGGGCGGTGCCGGGGTGTTACAAGTTGGCGGGGGCGGTGCGGGACCGGGGATTCCTGGAGCGGATCGGGGCGGTCGACGGTGGGTATGTCACGCCACCGCGGTACGACTGGGCCAGTTGGTCGCCGGGCGACGGTGTGTTCAACGCCGCGGCGATGGCGAAGTACTCGGTGCAACTCGCAGACCGTCTGACCGGTTTCATCGAGCGGGGTGACTTCGTCGTACTGCTCGGTGGCGAGTGCAGCAACCTGCTGGGGCCCGCTCTCGCGCTGAAGCGGCTCGGACGGTACGGCGTGGTGTACATCGACGGGCACTCCGACTTCCGGACCGTCGACAACTCGCCGTACGTCGGCGCGGCCGGTGGCGAGGCGCTGGCGCTGGTGACAGGACGCGGTCAGCCCGACCTGACAGATCTCGAAGGACGCGGACCGTACACGCTGGACAGCGACGCCGTACTGCTCGGCATCCGGGCGGACGACGACTACCTCGGCGACGTTGAGAAGGCGGGCATCCCGGTGTGGCCGGCTGCGAAGATCGCCGAGGACCCGGCTGGGGCCGCGGACGGCACGCTGGAGCACCTGGACCACCTGGACGGGTTCTGGGTGCACCTGGACGTGGACATCCTGGACGCCGCGATCATGCCGGCTGTGGACAGCCCGGATCCGGGCGGCATCGACCACGACCAGCTGCGTGCACTGCTGCGCCCACTGCTCGCCGCACCGAAGTGCGCCGGCATCAACATCGGCATCTTCGATCCCGACCTGGACCCGGACGGCCGCTACGCCACCGAGCTCACCGACACGCTCGTCGCAGCACTCAATTGACGTGCCACTGCAGATCCTGGCCGTGCGGCGCCGCAGCACCTAGTACTCGACGCGTGCCTCCCGGCCAGACCTGCAGGTCCACGCGGTACACGTAACCGTCCGAGCCGTGCTCGTGTGTCAGCACCCGGTGTGGCTCCAGGCTGAGGTGTGCGAGCGGCGACGACTCGGTCGCCTGCGCGCCCAGCTCCGTCAACCGGGCCTCGATCGCAGACCTGTCGACGCGGCGCAGGTACTGCCACATGATCGAGTGCCACACGACGGTGACGTGTCCGGGCGAGAGCTCGAGCCCACGCAGGAAGGAGACCGCGTCCTCCCGCCGTACGTCGGCAGGCACCTGGCGCGCGACCTCCAGCGCACCACGCAAGCGCGCCAGCCGGTCAGGCATATCGGGCCAGACGTACGACGTCAGTGTGAGCGCACCGTCTGGCGTCAGCGGGTCGACCGGCGCGATGTCACAGCCGACCCGCTCCGCGATCCGCAGGTCTACCGAAGGCACCTGGCCCGACCAGGCCGGATCGAAAACGACCGGACTGTCGGCGAGACCGTACGACCTGCCGTCGGCGACGTACCGGTACCGATCGGCCCGCAGATTCAGCCCACCGCTCGCCCCGATCTCGTAGACGCGCACCGGCAACGGCACTGCGGCGACCAGTTGCAGCAGACCGCCGTACAGCGCGGCCGAACGACCCACCTCGTTTGTCTGAGGCGGCTGCGTCAACAGCGACCGCACCTCCCCCAGCCGCGACCGTAGTACCTGCTCGAAGGCCTCCCAGCCGAGCACCGGATCCCACGTCCCACCGACACTCGGGTAGAACGCCGCGAGCTCCGGCGCCGCACCGGACAGCACCAGGCCGTGTACGGCGGCCAGCAATCGCAGCCCGATCGCGTCACCGAACGAACGGCCCTCGTACTCGGACAGCAGCTCGGCCGACGCGCCACCGACCTCGTAGTCGTCCACGAGCAGGCGCAGCAGCTCGGCGTACATCGGGGACCCCAGGTCCTCACAGGCGGTCGCTTGTCGCTGCAGTGCCTCTACGACGTCCACGAAGGGAGCCTAGAAGCTCAAGCGATCCAGTATCGACTTGGCCGTGGTCCGAGCGTCCTCGGGCTCCAACGGTGCACCGTGGCGATCAGTCAGGTAGAAGACGTCCACGCACTCGGCGCCGAGCGTGCTGACGTGAGCTGAGCGGATGTCTGCGCCGGTCGCGGCAATCGCCGCTGTGACGTCGTACAGCAGTCCAGGACGGTCATGCGCGCGTACCTGCACCACTGTGGCCGTTTCTGAGGCGTCCGGCAGCAGGTCCACGCGACTGGCCACACGAGACCGCGACGAATCACGTGCAGCCAGCCGTCGCACGACGTCGGTGGAGTCACGCAGCGCCACAGCGAGCCGGTCCCGCAACCGCACCGGGTCCGGAGGCGAGCCAGCCACGGTCCACTGCGAGATGCCGAGCCCGTCGACGGACGTGATCACAGCGGACCGGACGGCCAACCGCTCCACAGCGAGCACTGCGGCCACCGTCGACAGCGTCCCGACCTGGTCGGGTACGGCGACGTTGATGCGCAGGTCTCCGTGGTGATCGGTCACGGTGACGCCCAGCCGCCCCACACCGACCGCCTGGTGCAGCACCGGCACCGGAACGGGTGGCGTGTCGGCCCACATGCTTTCGCCACCGCCGGCCAGCTCACTGCGCACGCGCCGACACAGCTCACCGACCAGTCGCATGCGCCACGGCGACGACGCGGCCGGACCGGCTGCGCGCGCGTCGGCGTACGTCAGGGCCTCCAGCAGGTCCAGTGTCTCGGTGTCGCGCACAATGCCGGCCACCATCTCGACCGTCATCGGGTCCTCGAGATCACGTCGCGTCGCGACTTGGGACAGCATGAGGTGCTGCCGGACCAGCAGGGTGATGGTGTCGGCATCAGCCTCACCGAACCCGAGCCGCCTGGCGACGCGGGCAGCGATACCCGCACCGGTGACGCTGTGGTCGCCGTCGAGCGCCTTGCCCAGGTCGTGCAGTAGTGCGGCCACCAGCAGCAGGTCAGGACGCCGCACGTCGCGGACCATGCTGGAGGCCTCGACACACGTCTCCAGCAAGTGCCTGTCGACCGTGTATCGGTGGATCGCCGACTGCGGCGGACGGAACCGTACTGCGTCCCACTCGGGCAGGAGCCGCGAGATGTAGCCGGCCTGGTCCAGCGCCTCCCACACCTCCAGCAGCCCCTGGCCGGCGCCGAGCAGAGCGCACAGCAGACGCTGCGCCTCCCCTGGCCAAGGCTCCGGCAGGTCCGCGGCCGACGCTGCCAGCCGCGCACAGACAGCAGGAGACAGCACGAGCTCACGGTCCGCCGCGACCGCAGCTGCACGCAGACCGAGTACGGGGTCCCGCTCCGGGCGTGCGTCCGGCATCAGGACGACTTCACCCTCGTGCTGCCCCACACCCTCGTCCAGCGCGAGCAGCAACGGCCCGCCGCTACGGTGCCGACGGCGGGACCGCGGCGGCTTGGTCATCAGGCTCTCGACGCGCCGCCACGACACGTCGCACACGTGCGCCAGCGTCCGTCCTGTCGCGTACACATGTCGCAGCAGCTCGTCCCGGCCGGCCAGGCCGAGCCCGGCGGCCACCTCCCCGGCCAGGTCGGCGACCAGGCGGTCCGTCGCGCGACCGGCCACGTCATGCAGTACGTCGCGGATCTCGAGCAGATCGCGCCGCGCCCGCTCCACCACTGGATGCGGTACGTCGACGAGCCACGAGGCCACGAGCGCACGCAGTACGACGGCGTCGCGCAGACCGCCGTACGCCTCCTTGAGGTCGGGCTCTGCGAGGTGGGCGAGCTCTCCGACCGTGGACGCCCGTTCGCGGCACGCCTGCGCCAGTCCGGGCAGCCGGGACTTCGTAGTACGTCGCCAGTCGGCCATCAGCACCGAGCGCAGCTGCAGCGTCAGGTGCGTGTCCCCCGCGACGTGCCGTGCGTCCAGCAGGCCCAAGGCCACACGATCGTCGGCCGCGGCCGCCTCCCGCGCCTGGGCCAGTGTGCGGACGCTGTGGTCCAGCTTGGTCCTGGAGTCCCACAGCGGGTACCAGATCTGTGCGGCCAGCTCGTCGATGCGCGGATACCCCTCGGCGTGCACAAGCATCACGTCGAGGTCGCTGTACGGCGACAGCTCCTCCCGCCCGTAGCCGCCGACCGCGACCAGCGCGACGCCCTCGGTGGGCACACCGAGGGCGTCGCAGGCCTTTGCCAGCAGCAGCTGCAGCAGCGCGTCCGCCTCTTCGGCACGGGCGCGCCGCTGCTCTGCCCGATCCAGCATCTAGAGTGCGTCTCCGTCCAGTTCACCGGTCCGGACCCGGACGATCGTCTCCACCGGGGTGACCCAGACCTTGCCGTCACCGATCTTGCCGGTCTGCGCGGCCTTCACGATCACGTCGACCACGTCGGAGCTGTCACCGTCCTCGACGACCACCTCGAGCCGCACCTTCGGCACCAGGTCCACCTCGTACTCGGCGCCACGGTAGACCTCGGTGTGGCCCTTCTGCCGGCCGTAGCCGCTCGCCTCGGTGACCGTCATGCCGGTGACGCCGAACGTCTCCAGCGCGGCCCGGACGTCCTCCAGCTTGTGCGGCTTGACCACCGCGGTGATCAGCTTCATGCCTTGACACCTTCCTTCTCGGAAGCCTCGGTGGACCCATTGTCGGTGCCGGCACCGACGGTCGCGGCAGCAGGGGCCGGACGGCCCAGCGCACCGCGCAGACCGGCCGCACTGAGGTAGTCGTACGCCGTCTCGGCGTGCTCGACCTGATCGACACCGGCGACCTCGTCGTCCTCCTTGAGCCGGAAGCCGATGGTCTTGTCGATCACCTTGCCGAGGATGAACGCGATACCGAACGAGTAGATCGCGACGACCACGTTCGCCAGTGCCTGCTTGCCGAGCTGCGAGACACCGCCGCCGTAGAACAGACCGTCGACCGCGGACGGCGCGGCCGCCGAACCGAACAGACCGATCGCGAGCGAACCGAACAGACCGCCGACGAAGTGCACGCCGACGACGTCGAGCGAGTCGTCGTAGCCCAGCTTGTACTTCAGCGACACCGCGAAGGCGCAGATCGCACCGGCGAGCAGACCGACCGCGATCGCGCCGACCGGGGTGACCGCACCACAGGACGGGGTGATCGCGACCAGACCGGCGACGGCACCGGACGCCAGACCCAGCGTGGTGGCCTTGCCGTGCGTGAGCCGCTCCACGATCAGCCAGCCGATCACCGCGGCAGCAGTGGCGACCTGCGTGTTCACGAAGGTGATCGCGGCGGTGGTACCGGCGCTCAGGGCGGAGCCGGCGTTGAAGCCGAACCAGCCGAACCACAGCATGCCGGCGCCGAGCAGCACCAGCGGCAGGCTGTGCGGACGCATCGGGTCCTTCTTCCAGCCGATCCGCTTGCCCAGCACGATCGCCAGCGCCAGCGCCGCAGCACCGGCGTTCAGGTGCACCGCCGTACCGCCGGCGAAGTCGACCGCTCCGAGCTTGTCACCGATCCAGCCGCCGTTGCCCTCGTCCAGGAACCAGACCGAGTGCGCGACCGGGAAGTACACCAGCAGCGTCCAGCCGACCACGAACACGATCCAGCCGCGGAACGTCGCCCGGTCGGCGATCGCACCCGAGATCAGCGCCGGGGTGATGATCGCGAACATCATCTGGAACGCCACGAAGGCGAGCGTGGGCGTCGTACCGCTCACCGCCTCCGGCACCAGCAGACCCTTCAGGCCGACCTCGGAGAAGTTTCCGATCACGTGGCCGGTGTCGCCGCCGAAGGTCAGCGAGTAGCCGACCACCACCCAGAGGATGGTGACGACGGCGATGGTGATGAAACTCATCATCATCATGTTCAGCACGCTCTTCACGCGCACCATGCCGCCGTAGAAGAAAGCCAGGCCAGGGGTCATCAGCATCACCAGGGCGGCACTGGCAAGCACCCAGGCGGTATCGCCGGCGTTGATCTCCATCAACGTCATCCCTTCCATCGAACCGGGGGGTGGCCTGCGTCCTCAGTCGGGAGGTCTCCACAACGCCGGGGAGCCCGCCGCTCGGCCACACCGCACACGGTGTCGGCGCGCCGTTTCAGCCGATCGGTCCGTTTGTTTCAGGCATGTGACAAAGCACGTTCCCAGGTGACATCGAGGTGACATCGGCCACGGCGGGCCGGACCGGGGACGCTCGGATGCCCTCCGCAGCGGAGTGTGGCACTCTGGCCTGGACCACACGGGCCGCAGCCGCGCCACTGCCCCCGTCCGAGCTGGGGACGACGAAATGGAGCCGAACTACGGGGTGAGACCGCGCCGTGGCAGACCACGGGACCCGGAAGCGGAACCGAGAATCCGCAGGTACGCCGTGCAACTGCTGCTGGAGCGGGGATTCGACGGAATGACGGTGGACGACGTCGCGGAAGCCGCGGGAGTCGGCAAGGCAACGATCTACCGCCGGTGGGCCAGCAAGGAACTACTCGCCAACGACGCCATGGCGGAACTGTTCGATCTGGAGATCCCGGATCCGGACAACGGTTCGATCGCCGAGGACCTGCGCCAGGTCTATCGGGTCGGGCTGGCGTTCGCGAACAGTGACTACGGCCGGGCCATGATTCGCCTGGCGGTGTCGGAGGCGAACCGCGACGAACGCTCGGCGGCGATCTATCGCGGGGTGCTGGAACGCCGGATCGAGATGACCAGACGGGCTCTGGAGCGCGCCAGGGCCCGGGGCGAACCGATCAAGAGCACCGCGGACCCGGTGCTGATGGTCGAGTGGATGGCCGGGGTGTTCGTGATCCGGGCACTGACCGGGCAGCCGATGCCGCCGGCCGAAGACGCCGACCGGCTGGCCGAGTTCACCTTGCAGGCGATTCTCGAACCACCGCAGGAAGCGCAGTAAACGCAACAACCGCAGTGCAGAAGGTGGTCAGGGGCGCAGTCCGGGCCCCAGAGCAACCTGGTCGACGCGCAACTCGGTGACGCGCCGCACCCGGCCACTGTCGAGGTTCCAGGCCAAGACCCAGCCGTGGACCCGGAACAAGACGTTGCTGTCGTCGTACCAGCCAAGGACGACGCAGCAGCCGACCTCACGCACGAACGGCACATCCCCCGCGCCCTCCCGGGCCGGGGGATTGTCCTGTGGCTCGCCGAGCACCAACAGCCGGCTCGGCACCGTCCGCAGCGTGGCCATCGCCGCCAGCACCTGCGGCTGGGACACCCGGGTCGGTACCTGCGGCAGGTCCTCGGCGACGAAGATCCGGGCCGCACCGAACAGCGACGCGAACGTCTGCCCCTGCCACGACCGGATCGGCAGGGTGAGCGGGGTGTCCTCGATCCAGCGGCCGTTGAACTGGTACCGCATCACCGATCCGGTCTGCAGGCTGTACGGCGACGTGGCCTCGTTCGGATCGCCTGGCGCCGACACCTGGACCACCGCCCGCTCGTCCTGGTTCCCTTCACCGACGAGCACCTGGTACGCCGCGTTCGGTCCGCTGACCAGTACGCGCCGGCCGTCGGCCACCCAGGACACGCTGCTGTAATCCCCGTCGGGCAACGGGAAGCGTGAGACCTGGGCGCTCAACGTGTTGACCGTGACCACGCCGCCCCGCTGCGGGAACGCGACGACCCGGCCGTCGGGCGCGATCGATCCCGCGCTGAACGGCGCCGTACCGCCGACCGGGCCGAGTGCGACGTCGGCCCGGACCCAGGTGCCGTCCGAGTCGAGGATCAGTGGCGTGTAGCGCTCGCCGTCGCTCACCAGCGTCACGGCCGCGACGTTCTCGACCGGGTGCTCCTCCAGCCGGCGTACCTTCTCCGGCAGGTCGAGCCTGTCGCCCAGTGGAGTCCGGAGCCGGTCGAGGAACCGCTCGCTACCAGGCGGTGGCGCGACCCAGTAGTCGATCCCGTTGATCTTTCCCACCGGTTCGACATAGCCGGGCGGGTTGGTGGGCGGCGTGATGTTGTCGCCACCGGACGACGATCCCCACTCGATCAGCAGCGACGCCACGACGGCCAGGGCGAGTACGGCGACCACGCCGATCGCCACCGTACGACGCCGGCGCCGGCGGACGACCCGCCCAGCAGCCCAGGCCGCGTCGGCCAGCTCGGGCTCCGGTATTGGATCAGCTGCCTGGAGGAGCAGCGGCCGGACGTCCTCGCGTCTCATCGGGCATCACGCCACTGGCCGGCACCCAGTGCGGTACGGAACGCGCCGAACGCGCTCATGCCGTGGGTGTGTACGGCGGTCTGCGAAATGCCGAGCACGTCGGACACCTCGAACTCGGTCAGCTCCTCGAAGTGCAGCAACACGAACACAGTGCGCTGTGCGGGCGTCAGCTCGGCCAGAGCGTGCTTCACCGGGTCGTCCTCGTCCGCGAACGGTTTCGCCCGGCTCCATGGCCGCAACGCCGGCTGGAACAGCATGCGCTGGACGAAGGCGTCCGGATCGTCCACCCTCGGCCAGCGCACGGACAGGTGCGTGAAGGCGTGCAGAAGCAGCTGTTCCGCTCGGTGCACGTCGCCGTACACGAGGTACGCCGTACGGAGCCATCTGCCCTGCCGCGCATCGACGAACGAGGCGAAGTCCGGGTCGACCGTTTCGCGCATCCACCCTCCCGGCCTCTATTCAACTCCTCATCGGCTGCGGGCTGCTACCGCCAGACGTGTCTCTTCCTCGATCAGGTCGTAGTTGAGCGCCGCCCCGGCCATCAGACCGGCCGCCGCGGAGGGCATCACCTGCGCCATCGGATTGGTCACGTTGCCGGCGGCGAACACACCAGGGGCCTCCGTCGCACCTCTGGCGTCGACGTGGATTGCAGTCCCGACCTCAAGTCCGTTTGCCTCCACCAACGTGGCCTGCAGACCCAGGTCGGTCAGGAAGCCCGCACGGGCCCGCACCGTGGTCTGTACGGCGAGTGCCTGTCGTGGAACGACCTTGCCACCCTTCAGCCGCACTCCCCTGAGTTTGTCGTCGGTCACCTCGACCTGCTCGACTTTCCCTTGCACCACGGAGATACCGCGAGCAGCCAGCTCCTCCCACTGCTCCTCGGTCGGCTCCGGCGCAGTGTGCAGGAACAGCGTCACGTCGTCGCTCAGCTGCCGGAACAGCTGCACCTGGTGCAGTGCCATCGAACTCGTGGCCAGAACGCCGATGGCCTGGTCCCGCACCTCCCAGCCGTGGCAGTACGGGCAGTGCACCACGTCCTTGCCCCACCGGTCCGCCAGCCCTGGTACATCGGGCAGTACGTCGCTGAGCCCTGTCGCCACCAGCAATCGCCTGCTGCGGTACGTCGTACCGTCGGACACCTCTACGGTGAACCCGTCGTCGTCACGCCGGGCGGCTGTCACGGTGCCGTCGGCGAAGTCACCGCCGTACGCCCGGACCTCCCGGCGTCCGATCGCGTAGAGATCCTGTGGCGGTACGCCGTCGCGCGTCAGGAAGTTGTGGACACCGTCGGCCGGCGCGTTGCGCGGCGTACCGTCGTCGACGACCAGCACCGAGCGGCGGGACCGGACCAGCGCCTGCGCACCGCTCAGCCCGGCCGCACCGCCACCGATCACGATCACGTCGTACTTCGTCATCTCTGCACTCCTCGTTCCCACTGTCTGCCGTTCTTCCGGTCTGCGTCCAGCCTCCGTGGTGATTTTCATTTTCGACAAGTAATGTTGCCGGTATGGCAAACGACGACGATGTTCTCCAGTCCGTCGGCCCGCGGCTGCGAGCCCTCCGCAGCGAGCGCGGGACGACGCTGGCGCAGCTGTCCGAGACCACCGGCATTTCGGTCAGCACGCTGTCCCGGCTGGAGTCGGGGCAGCGCCGCCCGACGCTGGAGCTGCTGCTGCCGCTGGCCAGGGCGCACCAGGTCCAGCTGGACGAGCTGGTCGACGCGCCACCGACAGGTGACCCGCGGATCTACGCGAAGCCGATCAAGCGGCACGGCACCGTGCACATCCCGCTGAGCCGGCGGCCGGGTGGACTGCAGGCCTTCAAGCAGATCCTTCCGGAGGGCTATCCGGGCAACGACGTCGAGCAGAAGACCCACGAGGGCTACGACTGGTTCTATGTGCTGTCCGGCCGGATCCGGCTCAAACTCGGCGACCAGGACTTCGTGGTCAAGGAGGGCGAGACGGTCGAGTTCGACTGCCGAGTGCCGCATTGGTTCGCCAATCCGGGCCCTGGACCGGCCGAACTGCTATGTCTTTACGGCCCGCAAGGGGAGCGGATGCACGTCAGAGCGCGAACCCGATAGGAGACATGCAGTGAGCGTCGCGTTGTTCACGTTGGGCGGGACCATTTCGATGGCCGGTGCGCACCGGCTGACCGGTGACGACCTGACCGCCGCCGTACCCGGGCTGGCCGAGCTCGGCCACCCGGTGGAGATCCAGGACGTCGAGAAGATCCCCAGCGCCAACCTGACGGCCGCACAGCTGCTGGAGGTCGTCGACGCCGCCTCCAAGGCAGTCGCTGCCGGAGCTGCCGGCGTCGTGGTCACCCAGGGCACCGACACGCTGGAAGAGAGCGCCTTCCTCGCCGACCTGGTGTGGCCGCACCCGCAACCGCTGGTGTTCACCGGAGCGATGCGGAACCCCACGCTGGCTGGTCCGGACGGCCCGGCGAACCTGCTGGCCGCCCTGCGCGTCGCCTGCTCCCCCGCGGCCCGTGACCTCGGTGCACTGGTCGTGTTCAAGGAGGAGGTCCACGCGGCCCGGTGGGTACGCAAGACGCACAGCACGAGTACGGCGACGTTCGTGTCGCCGAACGCCGGTCCGATCGGCCACGTGGTCGAAGACCGCGTCCGGATCCTCACTCGTCCATTGCGGCTCGACGGCGTCCAGGGCAACGTCGAGCCGGCCGAGCTGGACAACGTGCGCGTCGCGCTCTACACGGTCACGCTGGACGACGACGGGCTGCTGCTGCAGGGACTCGCCGATACGCACCAGGGCCTGGTGGTCGCCGGCTTCGGCGTGGGGCATGTGCCCGCACACCTGGCCCCAGTGCTCGGTGAGCTGGCGCAGCGGATGCCTGTCGTGCTGACGTCGCGGACCGGTGCCGGGTCGATCGTTCGGAACACCTACAACTCCCCCGGCTCGGAAACCGACCTGCTGCAGCGCGGGCTGATCGACGGTGGTTTCCTCGACCCGTACAAGGCACGTGTCCTGCTGCGGCTGCTACTGGCCACGGACGAGGACCTGGCGACGTTCGCGCAGTACAGCTGACCTGCCGGTGGTACTGCGGGCCGTGTGCTGCCGCCTGTGCTGCTGGCTCGGTCGCCGGCTCGTCAGCGCAGGGAGGCGGCCTTGGTCATCAGGTAGTTGCGCTCCGGGAGACTCGTCGTCCCGCGTGCCGCCGAGCGGAAGTACTCGGCGGCACGTGACGTGTCGCCGCGCAGCTCGTAGAGGTGGCCGCGGGTCGCGTCCAGCCGGTAGTGGCCGGCCAGTTCGTCGTCCACGGCGTCCAGCAGCTTCAGGCCGGCGTCCGGGCCGTCCACCATGGCTGCCGCGATCGCGCGGTTGAGCTTCACCATCGGGTTGCCGGACAGGTCCTCGAGCAGACCGTAGAGCGCGAGGATCTGCGGCCAGTCGGTGTCCTCGGCGCGGTCGACCTCGTCGTGCAGCGCAGCGATCGCAGCCTGGATCTGGTACTCACCGAGCGGCGTCTGGAACGCCTCGACGGCCAGCCCTACGCCTTCGGCGATGTAGTCGTGGTCCCACAAGGACCGGTCCTGTTCGGCCAGCGGAACGAGCTCTCCGTTCGGCCCGGTGCGTGCTGCACGCCGCGCGTCGGTCAACAGCATCAACGCGAGCAGGCCGGTCACCTGGCGGTCGTCCGGGAGCTGCGACCGTACGGCGCGGGTCAGCCGAATCGCCTCACTGGACAGGTCGCTGCGGTGCAGCGCCGGCCCGCTGGTGCTGGTGTAGCCCTCGTTGAACATCAGGTACAGCACGTGGAGGACGTTGCGCAGCCGGTCCGGGTCCGCGTCCAGCTCGAAGCTGGCACCCTTCAGCTTCGACTTCGCCCGGCTGATCCGCTGCGCCATCGTCGCCTCGGGCACCAGGTACGCCGTGGCGATCTCGGCCGTGGTGAGGCCGCCGACCGCTCGGAGCGTCAAGGCGATCGCCGAGGCCGGAGTGAGGGACGGATGGCAACACAAGAACAGCAGCCGCAGCGTGTCGTCGTACTCCTCGACCTCACCGGGCGGTACTTCGCGTAGCGCTGCCCGTTCCTCACGACGCCGGCGGGCCTGCTGCTGACGTACCTCGTCGATCAGCCGTCTCGTTGCAGTCTGGATCAGCCAGCTCTTCGGGTTGTCCGGCCGGCCGTCACGCGGCCAGGTGGTCGCAGCAGCGAGCAGCGCCTCCTGAACGGCGTCCTCCGCCAGGGCGAAGTCACCTGACCAGCGCACGACGGCTCCGAGGACCTGCGGCGTCAGCTCCCGCAGCAGGTCCTCGAGGTGCTCGTGCGGGTCAGAAGTCGTGGAGTTCGGCATCCGACTCCATGACCCGGCGCACTTCGATCGGTTGCTCCAGCGGCACGCCGCCCGGGCCCGGCGCGGCCGACTGCTCCGCGGCGATCTCCAGTGCGCGTTCCTCGGACTCCACGTCGATCATCGTGTAGCCGGCCAGCACTTCCTTGGCCTCGGCGTACGGACCGTCCGTCAGCACCGGTGCGCTGACGGCCGACGCCCGGACCACCTTCGCGTGCTTCGGCCAGGTCAGCGCGTTCACCTCGACCAGCTCGCCGCTGCGCCGCAACCGCTCGACATGATCACCCAGGTACTGCAGGTGGGCCTTCATGTCGGCCTCGTCCCACTCCAGCATCGGGGTGTCGCAGTTACCGCCGTCCATGTTCATCAACAGCATGAACTTCGTCATGTCGTTCTCCTCCTCGATGGGTTCCTACCCGGGAGACGGAGCCGCGGTTCGGTTCTCTACATCGGTCCGGTCGATGTTTTGCGCTTTCGGTCCAGCTTGCCGGTGCGGTTCGTCCGCGTCAGTCCAGCAGGGCGTCGACGAACTGCTCCGCGTCGAACGGGGCCAGGTCGTCGGCACCTTCGCCCAGACCGACCAGCTTCACCGGTACGCCGAGTTCGCGCTGTACCGCGATCACGATGCCGCCCTTCGCCGTACCGTCCAGCTTGGTCAGCACCAGGCCGGTCACGTTGATGACCTCCGCGAACACGCGCGCCTGGGTGAGGCCGTTCTGGCCGGTGGTCGCGTCGATGACGAGCAGCACCTCGTCGACCTCGGCGGTCTTCTCGATGACGCGCTTCACCTTGCCGAGCTCGTCCATCAGGCCGGTCTTGGTGTGCAGGCGGCCGGCGGTGTCGACCAGGACGACGTCGGCCTCCTCCTCGATGCCCTGCTTCACCGCGTCGAACGCGATGCTGGCCGGGTCGCCGCCCTCCGGACCACGGACGGTCCGGACGCCGACGCGCTCACCCCAGGTCTGCAACTGGTCGGCCGCGGCAGCACGGAACGTGTCCGCAGCACCCAGAACGACCTGCTTGTCCTCCGCGACCAGGACACGGGCGAGCTTGCCGACCGTGGTGGTCTTGCCGGTGCCGTTCACGCCGACGACCAGCACCACCGCGGGCTGCGCCTCCTTGCGGGTGACGTTCAGCGACCGGTCGAGGCCCGGGTCGACCAGCTCGATGAGCTCCTCGCGGAGGATCTGCCGCGCCTCGTCGGCCCCGACGCCTTCGACGCGGATCCGGGTACGCAGCTTCTCGACCAGCTCCTGCGTCGGGGCCACGCCGACGTCGGCGGTGATCAGCGTGGTTTCGATGTCCTCCCACGCCTCTTCGTCCAGCTTGTCGCGCGACAGCAGCGCGAGCAAGCCCTTGCCGAGCGACCCCTGCGAGCGCGCCAGCCGGGCACGCAGCCGGACCAGACGGCCCTGCGCGGACTCCGGCTTCTCGACCGCCGTCTCGGGCTCCGGCTCCGGGAGCTCGGTGTCCTCCAGCGTGCGCGTCGGGGTGTCACGCGGCTCCTCGGCGTCCTCACCGACCGTCGGCTCGCCGGCCTCCACCGAAGGCTTCGGCGCGCTCGGCGGCAGCTCGGCGCGGCGCCGGCGCGCGACGACCAGGCCGGTGGTGCCGACGACCAGCACGACCGCGATCGCCACGACGATCGTGATCAGGGCCTGGTCGGTGAGCAGCGGCACCGACAGCGGGGCCGATGACAGGGCCGATGACAGGGCCGATGACGAGGACAGCATCAGGGAGAGCAGCGAGACGAGCAATGGGGTCACGATTCCCCATCTTGACAGACGCCCGGCCCGCCGCCCGCATTTGTCACGTCAGGCAAACCAGTTGTCGCGGTACGTGAGGGGGCACCAGCTCAGGCCGATGCGTGAGCAGCACCACGGTCCGGTCCCCCGCCGCCGCGAACAGGTCGGCGAGCAGTATCCGGCCGGTCTCCTCGTCCAGGTGCTCCGTCGGCTCGTCCAGCACCAGTACGTCGCGGTCCGCGAGCAACAGCCGTGCGAACGCGAGCCGCTGACGCTCACCGCCAGACAGCCGCGCACCGTGCTCGCCGACCATCGTGTCGAGCCCGTCGGGCAGCTTCTCGACGAACTGTCCGAGCCGGGCGCGGTAGAGCGCGTTCCAGAGTTGCAGGTCGCTGGCACCCGGCTTCGCGAGCAGCAGGTTTTCCCTGATGCTCGTGTCGAACACATGACTCTCCTGCGTCAGCAGCCCTACCACAGACCGCACCTGGTCGCCTTCCAGCTGCCGCACATCCACGCCACCCAGCAACACCTCCCCACCCCAAGGCTCCAAGAACCGCAACAACACCAACGCCAGCGTGCTCTTCCCAGCCCCGCTGGCCCCGGTAACCACCACCCGACTCCCTGCCGGCACGTCCACGCTCAAGCCCTTGAGCACGTCACCACGTCCAACGCCGCCGTACCCGGTGTTCTCGGAGCCGGTGTTGTGGGAGCCGGTGTTGTCGGAGCTGGCGTTGCGGAGGCTGGTGTTGTGGGGGCCGGTGTTGCTGTAGCCCGCGTGGAGGTGTCGGAGCTGGAGGTGCCGGCCGGTGGGGAGTGGTAGCGGGTTGGGTGGGTCAGTGACGGGTGCCGGGGTGTCCAGCAGTTCCTGGACTCTGGCGAGGGAGGCGCGGACGCGGATGGCCAGCTGGGCGGCTACGGGGATTCCGCCGAGTACGTCGGCCAGGGCGAGCGGGGTGAGGACCAGTACGGCGAAGACGGCTCCGGTGATGTCCGCAGTACTGCCGAGAACCAGTGCGGCGATGCTGGCGCCACCCACGCACAGTACGAGCAGCGCGCTGCCCAGACCGGCACTCCAGGCGGACCGGCGCTCTGCTGCTGCCAGTCGGGCGTCACGGCGGCTGAACTCGTCCAGGACTGCATCGATCGCGTTGTAGGCGACCACGTCCGCTGCTGTGAGCAGGGACTCGGTTGTGGTGGCTGCGACATCGCCGCGGGCGCCGGCGAGGCTTCGCTCGGCACGGGCCGCGGTGCGGGCCGTCAGCCACGGTACGACGGTGCAGGCGACCAGTACTGCCAGTGCGACCACTGCACCTGCTGTCGGGAGCAGTACCGCCAGCAGAGCAACTGTGGCCGCTGCGGTGACTGCGGCGACTGCAACGGGCAGTAGTACTCGCAACCAGAGATCGAGAACCGCGTCCACGTCCAGCACCAGCCGGGCGAGCAGGTCACCCTTGCGTTGCGAGGCCAGCGGGGCGGTCTTCTCCAACCGCGTCGTGATGCGCGCGCGGGTCTCCCCCAGCACCCGGTACGCCGCATCGTGCCCGACAAGCCGCTCGACGTACCGGAACACACCGCGCCCCACCCCAAACGCCCGTACCGCCACGATCGGCACCATCAACAACAACACCGGAGGCTGCGCCGAAGCCGCCGTGATCAACCAAGCCGAAGTAGCCAGCAACCCCACCGCAGACCCAGCCGCCGCAACCCCCAACGCCAGAGCCGCCACCAACCGCCACCCAACCCGCCGTTCCGGCCGAGCAAGCGCGTACAACCCCGCCACCTGGGCGCCGGGGTGGGCGGACTCGGTCGCTCGGCTGCCCAGGTCGGCAGACGCGCTCGCCTGTCCGCGGGCGTGGGCGGTTGGGTGGGCGCTGGGGTGGGCGGGCTCGGTCGCTCGGCTGCCCAGGTCGGCAGACGCGCTCGCCTGGGCGCGCGTCTGGTTGATGGTGGCCTGGCGCGTGGGCGGCGTGGGGTTCATGTGGGGACCAACTCTTGGGCGGTGACCGGGACAGCGCGGTCTGCGGCGGCTATGAGGGTGGGGCGGTGCGCGATCAGGAGGATGGTGCGGGCAGTGGTGCGGAGGGAGCGGATGACTTCGGCTTCGGTGTCGGGGTCGAGGCCTGCGGTGGGTTCGTCCAGAAGGAGGACGGGGGCGTTGGTGAGGAGGGCGCGGGCCAGTGCGACTCGGCGTTGTTGACCGCCGGAGAGCTGTTGGCCTTGTTCGCCCACGGGTTTGTCGAGGGGGAGGTCGGCAGCACCGGCCTGCAGGAGTGCGAGGCGGACCTCGTCGTCCGAGGCGTCCGGCCGGCCGAGCCGTACGTTGTCGGCGACCGTCCCGAGGCGCAGACCGGGCCGCTGCGGTACCCACGCGAATTGCCGCCGCCACACCACCGGATCGAACTCGTCGGCCGCGCTCCCGCCGGCGACAACGAACCCGCGCTCCGGCTCGACGAACCCCAGCAGCGCGGCCAGCACCGTCGACTTCCCAGCACCGCTCGGTCCCGTCAGAGCGACCACCTCGCCCGGCCGCAGCTCCAGGTCGAACCCGTCCAGCGCCGGCGCCTCACGACCGGGATAGGTCACCGTCACGTCGTACAGGTACAGCGGAGTCACCCGCAGATCCGGTACGTCGGTGCGCTCACCACGGACCGGCAGCGGTGTCTCCAGTACTCGGAAGACCTCCTCGCTCGCCGCGACACCGTCCGCGCTCGCGTGGAACTGCATGCCGACCTGACGCAACGGCAGGTACGCCTCCGGCGCCAGGATCAGCACCATCAGCGCTGTCTCGAGCCCCAACCTGCCGTCTACGACCCGGAGACCGACGCCCACCGCGACCAGGGCCACGGACAGGCTGGCCAGCAACTCCAACGCCAACGAGGACAGGAACGCGATCCGCAGGCTGCCCATCGACGCGGCCCGGTGCTTGTCGGTCACCCGCCGCACCGCCGCCTCCTGGCCCTTCGCCCGACCGAACAGCTTCAGCGTGGTGAGCCCACCGACCACATCTGCGAAGTGATGTGCGAGAACGGCCAAGGCACGCTGACGGCGCTGGCTGCGCGCTTGGGTCACCCACCCGATCAGCGCCATGAAGATCGGGATCAGCGGCAGCGTGATCAGTACGGTCCCGGCAGCGATCAGGTCGCCGGTCGCCATCCAGCCGATCACTCCAGCCGGCACCGTGGCAGCCAGCACCAGCTGGGGCAGATAGCGTGCGAAGTACGGGTCCAGGTCGTCCAGGCCCTTTGTCAGCAGCGTTGTGAGCGCACTGCTGCGTTCACTGCTCAGCCAGACCGGGCCGAGCTTCAGCGAGTGTTCCAGCACCTGGCGCCGCAGCGTCGACTTAACTGCCGCCGCAGCGCGCTGTGCGACCACCTCCTGTGCCCACACCAGCAGCGCCCGCCCCAGTACGACGGCAGCCAGCGCCAGAGCGACCGCAGCGACACCACTCCCGCGCAGCACGACACCCGCAATGCCGTGCGCCAGTAACACGGCCTGCACGATGATCAGTACGCCGCTGAGCACCCCGATGAGGACCGACGCCGCCAGGAACACCCGGGCTCCACGCGCGCTCCGCAGCAGCCGTGGATCGAGCGGCTTCATGCCGCCGCCACCAGCACACGCTTGCGGAACACCCAGTACGTCCACCCTTGGTACACCAACACCAGCGGGAAGAAGATCGCGGTGATGATCGTCATTGCCTTCAATGTGTACGGCGTTGACGCCGCATCAACTGTTGTCAATGTTGATGAGGGATCAAGTGTTGACGGCATCACGTCGGGGAACAGCGCGACGAACAACGACACCACAGTCAAGGCGATCGCCACCGTCGTCCCGGTGAACGCCCAGCCCTCACGGCGCATTGTGTTCGCAACCAGACCGCCGACGAAGGCAACAGCCGCACCGACCGCGAGACCCACCGAGACGGCGTCACCGCGCAACACCTGCGCCCAGGCGAGAAACGCCACCGCGAGCACCGCGGCAACCAGCCCCGTGCGCGTCGCGAGCCGGTTCGCGCGGACCCGCAACTCGTCGGTGGTGCGCAACGCCAGGAAGATCGCGCCGTGTGTGACGAACACCGCGACGAACGTCAGGCCACCGAGTAAGGCGAACGGATTCAGCAAGGTCCCGAAGCCGCCGACGTACTCGTGGTTGTTGTCCAACGGCACCCCGCGCACAATGTTGCCGAAAGCAACACCCCAGAGCAGCGCCGGCACCAACGACCCGACGACGATCATCGCGTCCATCCGCGCCCGCCACACCGGCTCGTCCCGCTTACCGCGGTACTCCAGCGCGACACCGCGCACGATCAACCCGATCAGGATGGCGAACAGCGGCAAGTAGAAGCCGCTGAACAGCGTCGCGTACCACTCCGGGAACGCGGCGAAGGTCGCCGCGCCGGCCATGATCAGCCACACCTCGTTGCCGTCCCAGACCGGGCCGATCGTTCCGATCGCGGCGCGGCGTTCCGGCTCGTTGCGGCCGATCACGCGATGCAGCATCCCGACCCCGAAGTCGAAGCCCTCCAGCACGAAGTAGCCGGTCCACAGCGTCGCGATCGCGACGAACCACACGGTCGTCAGTTCCATCCCAGTTCCCTCTCAGTGCCACTCAGGACCGCTCAGTACGCGAACGACAACGGCTTGCCGGACTCGTCCGGTCCGGTGCCGGGGTCCGTCTCGGGCGCCGGATCGTCCGTCCCGGCCAGGCCGGCCCGGATCGTGCGCAGCAGCAACTTGGTCTCGACCACCGCGAGGACGCCGTACAGCGCGGTGAAGCCGACGAGCGACGTGATCACCTCACCGCTGGTCGTCCCCGGTGACACCCCCGAGGCCGTCGGCAGCAGACCGAACACCAGCCAGGGTTGGCGTCCGGTCTCGGTGAAGATCCAGCCGAACGTGTTCGCGAAGAGCGGCAGCAGCGGCAGCGGCGCAGCCAGCCAGATCAGCCGGGCATTCGGGGCCCTGCCCCGGCGCGTGGTCCACAGCAACCACAACGCGACCGCCGCGGACGCCATCCCGACACCGATCATCAACCGGAAGGTCCAGTACGTCAGCGGGATGTTCGGCTTGTACGACCCCGGCCCGTACAGCGCCTCGTACGCCTCCTGCAGCGAGTTGATGCCTTGCACCTCGCCGTCGAAGTGGCCCGTGGCGAGGAACGACAGCAGGTACGGCACCTTGATCGAGAAGATCTCCTTCGACCCGTCGAGCGTGCCGATCGTGAACGCCGAGAACGACGCCGGCTTCTCGGTCTCGTACAGTGCCTCGGCGGCGGCCATCTTCATCGGCTGCACCTCGGTCATCACCTTGCCTTGCAGATCGCCGCTGATCGCGACACCGGCGCTGGCAACCAGAACGATCGACGCGCCGATCTTGAGCGCCGACCGGAACACGTCCTTGTCCACCGAGGGGCGCCGGATCAAATGCCACAGCGCAACCCCGGCGACGAACGCACCGCCGACCATGAAGGCCGCGAAGATCGTGTGCGGATACGTGACCAGCACAACCTTGTTCGTCAACACCGCCCAGAGATCGGTCAACTCTGCACGACCTCGTTCAGTGTTGACGCGGAATCCGACCGGGTTCTGCATCCACGAGTTCGCGGCGAGGATGAAGTACGCCGACAGTTGCGTGCCGAGCACCACCATCCAGATGCACCCGAGGTGCACCAGTCGCGGCAACCGGTCCCAGCCGAACATCCACAGCCCGATGAACGTCGACTCGAGGAAGAACGCGAGCAGCCCCTCGAGCGCCAGTGGCGCGCCGAACACGTCACCCACGAAGCGCGAGTAGTCGCTCCAGTTCATCCCGAACTGGAACTCCTGTACCAGCCCGGTGACCACACCCATCGCGATGTTGATCAGGAACAACTTCCCGTAGAACTTGGTCAGCCGCAGGTACTTCTCCTTGCCGGTGCGGTACCAGGCGGTCTGCAGCCCCGCGGTGATCGCGACCAGTGAGATCGTCACCGGCACGAAGAAGAAGTGGTACACAGTGGTGATCGCGAACTGCCAGCGGGCCAGATCCAGGGTGTCCACACGCCCTCCCCAGGGCATCTACGACATGACGTAGTAGATGCTAACGCACATCTACGACGATTCGTAGTAGATCCCGCCGCCGATCTACTACGACGTGTAGTTATACTGGTCACGTGGCGACAGAGGACGCGATCGGAGCGGTGCAGCGGGCCAGGCATGCGGCCCAGGGGTCCCGTCCCCTGGGCGAGCTGGAACGGCTCGTCATGGAGCAGCTCTGGGCCGCGGAGGGTGCGCTGACCGTGCGAGAGGTCCACGAGCAGCTGTCCGGCACCCGCGAGCTCGCCTACACCACGGTGATGACCGTGCTGGACCGCCTGGCCAAGAAGAAGCTGACCGAGCGCGAACGCGACGGCAAGGCCTGGCGGTACCGCGCAGCCGCGCCGCGTGAGGAAATGGCCGCCGACCTGATGCGGGACGCGCTCGACCAGGCGGGCGACCGCCGGGAGGCTCTGGTGCGCTTCGTGGGTCAGGTGTCCGACGAGGAGGCCGCATTGCTCCGTGAGGCCCTGGCCCAGCTGGACGGCAAGGGGTAGACCGGCGTGACAACACCGGTACTACTGGCCGCTCTGGCACTCGTCCTCACCGGCCCGGCGCCGGCCCTGCTGGCGCGCTCCGAGTGGCCGTACCGCGTCCCTCGCGCGGCGGTCATCCTGTGGCAGGCGATCGCGCTGGCCGCGGTCCTGTCCGCGCTCGGTGCGGGGATCGCGCTGTCGTACTCCATCGCCGGGCGTCCGGGCGAGCCGCGGTTCGATCCCTCGTCACCACGGGACCTGCTCGCCGCGGCGATCCTCGCAATGGTGGCGCTGGTCGTCGTACGGCTCCTGTGGGCGATCGGCCGCGTTGCCGTCGGTACACGCGCCAGGCGGCGCCGGCACCGCGATCTGGTCGACGTACTGGCGACGCCGGACGGGCTGATCCCCGGACTGCGGGTGCTGGCCGAGGAGACCCCCCTCGCGTACTGCCTGCCCGCGCTGCGTGGTGCGCGCGTCGTGGTGTCGGTCGGCGCGCTGGATCGGCTGGACGACAAGGAACTCCAGGCGGTGCTGGCGCATGAGCAGGCGCACCTGCGGGCGCGGCACGACCTGGTGCTCGAAGAGTTCACCGCACTGCATCACGCGTTCCCACGCTGGGTGCGGAGCGATGTCGCGCTGGAGCAGGCGCGCACACTGGTCGAGTTACTCGCCGACGACGACGCGCGCCGCCGTACCGGACCGCGTCCCCTCGCTCACGCCCTGGTAGCGCTGGCGGGCGCGCCGGCACCTGAGGCGGCACTGGCCGCGGCCAAGTCGTCCACCGTGCTCCGGGTGCAGCGGCTCGCCGGGCCGCCGGCCAACGAGCCGACACTGTCGGCCGTCACGTACGGCGCTGCCGCCGCGCTGCTGATCCTCCCGACGATCACCATCGCCGCCCCGATCGTGCACGCCATCGTCGACGCCGTCACCTGACCGACGCCGTCACCTGACCGACGCCGTCACCTGACCGACGCCGTCACCTGCCGGCACTCACCTGGCTGCCGGTTCGTACCGGACGAGTACGCCGCCCACGCCCCACGGGCGCGCCTCGATCAGCTCCAGTCCCACCGGCGACCCACCGGTCGGAAACGCGCTCCGCCCCGCCCCCAGCAGCACCGGCGCGATCCGCAGCTGCACCTCGTCGACCAGGCCGACCCGCAACAGCGACTGGAACAGCGTGATGCTGCCCCACAGGATGATGTCCTTCCCGGACTGCTCCGCCTTCAACGCACGCACCGCATCCAGGTCGCGCACCACCATCCCCGGCTCGTACGCACCCCATGGCGCGCTGTTCAGCGTGGTCGACACGACGACCAACCGCAGCGCGTTCAGCTTCTTGGCGATCGGCTCGTCGGCCGACGCCTCGGTCGGCCAGTACCCCGCGAACAAGCGGTACGTCTCGGCGCCGAGCAGCATCGTGTCGACGCTGTCGAGCAGCTCGAGGTTGTCGTCGTCAGGATGGGCGGCAATCGCGTCGAAGAACCCCAACCCGCCGTCCGGCCCGGCGGCGTACCCGTCGAGCGTGACGTACTCCTGGAAGACCAGTCGCCTCATGACCGAAGGCTACCCGAAATGCTTCCCCTCACCCCGGGCCACGGCCAGCAGCACCAGACCCGACAAAACCAGCAGAACGACCATCGTGACAACGAATGTCAGCACTTCTCTCCCCGAAATCCCCAACCCAACACAGAGCCTGACGCGCTCAGTGCGCCAGAAGTTCCCCGAACGCCTTGGCAATTTCGCCGACTTCCCACTCCAGCGTCCCCGGCGTTGTCACCAGCTCGACCCACGACCACCCAGGTACGTCGGCAGGCTGCCACGGACCGCACAGCACCTCGCGCGTCCGCTCCATCCGCTCGACCGCAGTCTGCTCGATCGACTCGGCCGCGCGCGGCGCGTACACCCGGAACGAGTTGGTGTGCGGCGGCTCTGGAAAGACCCGAAAACCCTCGCTCTGCAAGGCCATCGCGACCTCGACGGCGCGCTGGTACAGGTCATCCATCAGCGGGAGCACCGACCGCAGACCGTGGCGCGCGGACACGGCGTACGGGAACATCGAGTACAGGTTGCCGCCCAGCCGGCGCTGCCACCGGCGTACTTCGGCGACGACGTCTTCCGGCCCGGCCAGCGCAGCACCACTGATACCGCCCAGAACCTTGTAGAACGACACGTACACGGTCGACGCCAGCGCGGCGATGTCAGCCAGGCTGTGCTCGAGGTACGGCGTGCTCTCCCACAGGCGAGCGCCGTCCAGGTGCAGTGGTACGCCACGCTGCGCACAGGACTCGGCGAACACGACCAGTTCGTCCCATGTCGGCAGCACGAAGCCCGCATCGCGTAGCGGCAGCTCGAGCGTCACCGCAGCCAGCTTGCCCGGAATCGCAGCCAACTCGTCAGGACGCGGTTGGCGCGGCTCGGACGTCAGGCGCTCGATGCGCAGCCGATGGACCTCCTCGAGCGGGTTGAGCTCGTGGACGAGCAGATGAGCCAGCCCGTGCACCGCTACCCGGTCACTGCCCGCGCGGTCGGCGTACACACGCAGAACGCTCTGCTGCGCCAAGATGCCCGTCGGCAGGAACACGGCAGCAGGCTTGCCCAGCAGCTCGGCCACCTCCTGCTCCAGCTCGGCTAGCTCACCACCGTTGCCGTAGACATCGACCAGGTCGTGGGTAGCCACCTCGGCGAGCTGCCGTAACCGCTCCGGTACGGGAATGCGCCGCTGGGAGACCCAGCGGTCGCAGTCGTCCATCGCGTTCTTCCGGCGCTGGCGCAGGTCCTGGGAGGTAGTAGCCACACCTCCATCCTCTCGTGCCCCGCAACCGGGTTCAGCGGCACCTCAGAGGTTGGCGGTCACCACGTGTTGACCCTGGAGCGTTCTGATCTCCACCGAGCGCACCTGGTCCGGCGGGATCAGTACGCCACCGCCGAACACGCTCCCGTCCTTGGCGCCCTTTTCGGACACCAGCCAGCTACCCGCGATCCAGTACTTGCCCGCCTTGTCGGTGACGACCATCTCGCACTGGTCGCCGACGTTCAGACCGGTGACCTGCACGCGCACCCAGGTCCAGCCCTCACGAGGCTCCACCGTTGCGGCCATGGTGGCTCCCGTGGTCGCATCGGACGCCGTGACCTGCGTCGAGCCAGGCACAGGCTGTTGCTGGACAACCGTGTCCGGTGCGGTCGTCCGGCCGAGTACGACGCCTCCGCCGAGTGCACCGCCCACCACAACCACAGCAGCCGCGGCAAGCAACCAGCGTGAGCGCCGCGTCGCGCGCATAGCCGGTACGACGTCCGCACCGCTGACCGTCACCCGCTGAGGGACCTCTGGGACCGCACGCACCTCATGCAGCGTGCGCTGCAGCAACAGGTCGCCGTCGTCAGGTGGCCCGTCCAGAAACGCTTCCGGCGGCACCTCGCCCAGGAAGGCCTTGAGCTCGGTCAGCTCGGCCAGCTCCGCGCGGCACTCCGCACAGGTCGCCAGGTGCGCGTCGACCTCCGCCGCTTCGGCCGGCTCGAGTGCGCCGAGGGCGTAGGCGCCCAGCTGCGTACGGTCGTGCTCACTCATGGGACACCTCCGTTGCCTTCCCTGCCATCACCGCGCGCAGAGCTCGGAGGGCGTAGTACGTCCGCGACTTCACGGTGCCGGGCGGTATCCCCAGCTCCTTGGCGGCTTCCGCGACAGACCGGCCGCGGTAGTACAGCTGGACGAGTACGTCGCGGTGCTCGGGCGACACCTTGCCCAGCGCGTCCAGCACGACCATGGTGTTCACCACAGACTCGGAGTGGTCGCTTTCGATCGGTGGACTGTCGTTCACGTCCGCCACCTCGGCCGGACGCGCTGCACGCGCCCGTGCCCGGTCGGTGACCAGGTTGCGGACCACGGTCAGCAGCCAGCCGCGCACCGACCCTCTGCCGCTGGACAGGTCGTCCGCGTGCTTCCACGCGCGAAGCAGCGTCTCCTGGACCACATCTTCGGCAGCGGCCCTGTCTCCGGTGAGGCGGGTCGCATACGCGAGCAGGCTGCGGCCGTGCTCGGCGTACAGCGCACGGATCAGGGTTTCGGCGTCGGCCGGCCCCGGGTTGTCACCCACCGACCGCACGATACCGGTGCCGACCGGCGCCCACACGGTCGCATCGGCACTGAGCGAACCCGCCATCAGTTCAGTAGCCGTAACCGTCCCCCGATGCGCCCGGTTTCGTGGTGATCTTCCGACCATCCGCTCCGACGACCCACCAAACACCCCCGACTGCCTGTCCTTTCGCCTCACCAGGCTTGGTGTCGCTCACGAACAAGTAGAGCGGCAGCCCGTTGACTGCCAGCTGCATGGTGCCGTCGGACCGGGTGATCGTGCTGACCAGCGCCGCGTCGATGCCGTCGAGCTGCGGCTGTCCCGCACCCGCGGCCACCACGGGCCACTTGGCGAGGCAGTCGCCCGAGCAGTTCGACGTACCGGCGGTGTCCTTGTCGTACACGTACACCGTCCGTCCGTTGCCGTCGACAATGATCTTGCCGTAGTCGCCGACATCGGCGGTGGCCAGCTTGACCGCGGTCGCCGCGGCCGAGGGGGAAGCCGCGGGTTGCGCGGTGCCGCTGTCGTCGTCACTGCCGCAGGCGGTCAGCCCGGCCACGCCGAGCACGAGCGCCGCGATCACTCCGCCCAGTCGCCTCATCGGATCCTCCCTCGGTCGCACCGATCCGTCATCCCGGCACACGTACGGAGGAACGCCCCGGTTCAATCGCACCGAGCCGATCAACCGGTTCGATCAGCCCGGGTTCGAGCAGGGAGCGTTATCGTCGGCTGCATGAGCCAAGAGATTCCCGCAGCGGTCCAGCGCGCTCTGGACGCGATCGACGCGCTGGACAACGACGCGTTCGTGGCGGCGTTCGCCGCGGACGGCTACGTGAACGACTGGGGCCGCGAGTTCCGCGGCCACGACCGGATCCGGTTCTGGAGCGACAACGAGCTGATCGGCAAGCGCGCCACGTTCACCGGCACCCAGGTCACCGTGCCGGGCAACCCGCTCACCGTCCGCACCCAGGTCGGCGGCGACGGCTTCAACGGCCCGTCCCACTTCACCTTCGAAATCCAGAACGACGAACTCGCCTCGATGACCATCACAGCCTGAGGAGCTGGTCGGCAGAGAACTCGTCCGTGTCAGCACCCACTGCTGGGCGTCGACCCGCGGCAACCGGCGGTGCCTGGCGACGAGCTCCGCAGCCGTTCCGACGCTAGGCCGGTTCGGGTTCGCGGATGCGTTGGGAGATGACGGTGGACACGCCGTCGCCGCGCATGGTGACGCCGTACAGGGCGTCGGCGACCTCCATGGTGCGCTTCTGGTGGGTGATGACCAGGAGCTGGCTGTTCTCACGGAGTTCTTCGTAGATCTCCAGCAGACGGCCCAGGTTGGTGTCGTCGAGCGCGGCCTCGACCTCGTCGAGGATGTAGAACGGCGACGGGCGGGCCTTGAACAAGGCGACCAGGAACGCGACCGCGACCAGTGACCGCTCACCGCCGGACAGCAGCGACAGCCGCTTGACCTTCTTGCCCGGCGGGCGGGCCTCGACGTCGATACCGGTGGTCAGCATGTCGTCGGGGTCGGTCAGCACGAGCCGGCCCTCACCGCCCGGGAACAGCCTGCTGAAGACGTGCGCGAACGCCTCCTCGACGTCGCGGTACGCCTGGGTGAAGACCTGCTCGACCCGCTCGTCGACCTCCTTGACGATGTCCATCAGGTCGCGCCGGGACTTCTTCAGGTCCTCGAGCTGCTCGGACAGGAAGCGGTGCCGCTCCTCCATCGCCTCGAACTCCTCGAGCGCGAGCGGGTTGATCTTGCCGAGCTGGTTCAGCGCGCGCTCGGCCTGCTTGAGCCGCTTCTCGACCTTGCTGCGGTCGAACGGCTCACCCTCGAGCTCCAGCGTTTCGTCGTCGCCGGCCTTCGGCAGCGGCGGCACCAGCTGGTCCGGGCCGTATTCCGCGACCAGCGCGTCCACCTCGATGCCGAGCTCGCCCAGCGCCTTCTCGTACAGCGCCTCGAGCCGCATCTTCTGCTCGGCCCGCGCCAGCGCGTCCCGGTGCACGGTGTTCGTCAGCTGCTCCAGCTCGGAGCTCAGGTTCCGCGTCGCGGACCGTGCCTGCGCGAGCGCCTGTTCCCGGTCGGCCCGCTGCGCCTGGATTGCTGCCCGCTCCGACGCCGCGAGCTGCAGCGACTGCTCGAGCCGCGCCAGCACGTGACCGGCTGCCAGGTGGACGGCCTGCGCCGCCTCCGCCTGACGGGCGCGCCGCGCCGCGCGGGCGATCGCCCTGGCACGGGCCTCGCGCTCCTGCCGGGCCGCGCGCTCCAGCGAGTCTGCGCGACCGGACAGCGCCCGGGCCCGCTCCTCGGTGGTCCGCAGCGCCAGCCGCGCCTCCATCTCGGCCGCCCGCGCCGCCTTGGACTCCTCGGCCAGCCGGTCCCGCTCGGACGTGTCCGGCTCGTCGCCGTCCTCGTCCATGGCTTCCGCGTCCATCAGCCGCTCTTCGAGCTCGGCCAGGCCGGAGAGGTTCCGGTCGCGCTCCTCCTCGGCCGCCGCGATCGCCTCGGCCATCCGCTGCGCCTCGCCGCGGGACGCCTTCGCCAGCGACCCGAAGTGCGCCAACTGCTCGGCCACTGCGGCCATTGCCGCGTCGGACTCGTGCAGCCGGGCCAGCGTGATCTCGACGGACTCCTTCTGGCGGGCGCGCTCCTGCTCCAGCGCCTGCAGCTCGAACCGCAGCCGCTCGCTGCGCGCCGTCGCCTCGACCAGCTTCTCCGCCGCCTCGTCGACCGCGGACTGCACCTCGATCAGGCTCGGCGCGGCGTCCGACCCGCCGTACGCGAAGTGTGCCCCCAGTACGTCGCCCGCGCGCGTCGTACACGTGACGTCGGGCAGATCGCGGACCAGGGAACGCGCCGCGTTGACGTCGTCGACGACCGCGACCTTGCGCAGCAGCCGCCGCAGAGCGGGGCGCAGGTTCTGCGGGCAGTCCACGACGTCCACGGCGTACGACGCTCCGTACGGCAGGGCCGGCCACAGGTCGTAGTCGTCGGCAGGTGCATCGCCGAGGAGCAGCCCGGCGCGGCCGAGGTCGTGCTCCTTGAGGTGGCTCACGGCGTGCAGCGCCGCGTCGGCGTGGGTGACGGCGACCGCGTCGGCGGCCTCACCGAGCGCGGCGGCAATCGCCGTCTCGTAGCCGGAACGCACGCTCAGCAGCGCCGCGACCGACCCCATCAGGCCGTTGACCTGCTCGGAGGCGGCCAGCAGCGCGCCGGCGCCGTCCTTGCGGTTCAGGCCGAGCTCCAGGGCCTCCTTGCGGGCGGCCAGGCCGGTGCGCTCGCGCTCGGCGTCGCGCTCCTCGGCCCGCAGCTTCGCCAGCCGCTCGTCCAGTTCGTCGAGCACGGCCTGCGCGGCTTCGTACTCCTCGTCGAGGCCCCGCTCACCGGCGTCCAGCCCGGCGACCTGGGTCTCCAGCGCGGTGAAGTCGTGCTGGGCCTTGGCGGCGCGCGCCTCGGCCTCTCGCATGTTCGTGGTGAGCCGGCCGATCTCGGACTCGGCGGCGGCCGCGCGGCTCTTCAGCGCGTTCACCTGGCCGGTCAGCCGGGCCAGGCCTTCACGGCGGTCAGCGGCGGCCCGGATCAGCGCGGAGATCCGGCGCTCCTCCTCGGCCTCCTGCGCCTCGAGCTGCTGGCGCCGCTCGATCGCCTCGGAGAGGATCTCGGAGTGCGCCTCGACCTCGGCCTCGATCTGCGCCTCGGTCTCGCGGACCCGAGCGGCCTCCAGTTCGAGCTCCTCGGGGTCGCGCCCGTGCCGCGGCTCCTCGGCCTCGTCGTTCAGTGAGCGGATCCGGTCGGCCGCGATCCGCGCCGTACCCTTGATCTTTTCGCCGAAGGTGGACAGCTGGTACCAGGTGTCCTGCGCCGCCTGCAGCGCCGGCGCGTCCTCCCGGAGTGCGTCCTCCAGCTCCGCCTCCAGCTCGCGGGCCTCGCGGAGCTTGGCCTCGGTCTCGGAGCGCCGCTCGGTCAGCCGGGCCTCGTCCCGCAGCTCGGCCTCGAGCGCGGACTGCGCCTGGACGATGTCGTCGGCGAGCAGCCGGGCGCGGCCGTCGCGGACCTCCGCCTGGATCGTCACCGCCCGGCGCGCCACCTCCGCCTGGCGCCCGAGCGGCTTCAGTTGGCGGCGGATCTCGGTGATCAGGTCGCCGAGCCGGTGCAGGTTGCCCTCGGTGGCCTCCAGCTTCCGGATCGCCTTTTCCTTGCGCTTGCGGTGCTTCAGGACACCGGCGGCCTCCTCGACGAAACCGCGGCGGCCTTCCGGCGTGGCGCGCAGGATCGAGTCCAGCTGGCCCTGGCCGACGATGACGTGCATCTCGCGGCCGATACCGGAGTCGCTGAGCAGTTCCTGGACGTCGAGCAGCCGGCAGTTCTGGCCGTTGATCTGGTAGTCGGAGCCGCCGTTGCGGAACATCGTCCGGCTGATCGTCACCTCGGCGTACTCGATCGGCAGCGCGCCGTCGGAGTTGTCGATGGTGAGCACCACCTCGGCGCGGCCCAGCGGGGAGCGGCCGGAGGTGCCGGCGAAGATGACGTCCTCCATCTTGCCGCCGCGCAGCGACTTCGCGCCCTGCTCACCCATCACCCAGGCCAGCGCGTCCACCACGTTGGACTTGCCGGAGCCGTTCGGCCCGACGATGCAGGTGATGCCTGGTTCGAAGTTCATCGTCGTCGCGGACGCGAACGACTTGAAGCCTCGGAGCGTCATGCTCTTCAGGTACAAGGCGAAGGTCTCCAACCCGTGAAAGGACAGACGGTACCGAAGGAACCGCCGTAGCTGTTCGTCACGCTGCCGCTACCCGGGGGAAGGTGTTCCGCTTCGCAGTCTACAAAGCGATCCGCGGAATCCTGCGGAGGCCAGGCCGATCGACGACGGCCGGCAGAAGATCTGGGAGCACAACATTCGCTGAACATACAACCGGCGGTGGCCCGGACGGGGGCCGCCGCCGTACAGAGTGTAGTGACGGTAAGGATGTACCTCTTGCCGCGTCAGACCGAGGCGGGAGTGCGCAGAGCCTCGTCGACGGTGAGCAGCCGACCCTCGTGGATCTGAGCCACCAGGTGGTCGTTCTCAGCCTGCAAGCGCATCACGTGCGCCTCCAGGTCGGCGACGCGCCGATTGAGCAGACGAACCTGCTCGAGCATGCGCGGGTCAGTGCCTCCAAGATGCCCTAGAAGAGCCTTGGCCATTGTGCTGTCCTCCGGAAGGGTTCTGGCCGATGCGCTCCAGGTCCTGGTCCACGACGGAGCGCTGAAAAAGTTGTGCCGTCTTTCAGGGTGACACCGGCGACACCGAACGGTCAACCTGGGCCACAGTTATTAACGATACCTCGTTCACCAGCGAACATGGCGCGGGACCGGCTGGCATTTCGGGCACCGGTACGACGAACGGTTCATGAACGGTTCGCGACGGATCGGGCGGCCGTCCCGCGGGCACGGGGAACCCTCCTGACCGTAAACGTTCAGGCCGCGTTCGAAGTACCCCGATTCGCCGTTCACGTTGACGTACAGCGCGTCGAAGCTGGTGCCGCCAACGGTCAGCGCCTCGGCCATCACGTCGTGCGCATGACCGAGAATTCCCTTGATCTGCACGGGTTTCAGCGTCTCGGTGGCGCGTGCGTAGTGCAGCTTGGCGCGCCACAACGTTTCGTCGGCGTAGATGTTCCCGATCCCGCTGACCGCGGTCTGGTCGAGCAGGGCGCGCTTCAGTCCGGTCCGGCGACGGCGCAGTTTCGCGGTCACCTCGTCGGGATCGAACAGAGGATCGAACGGGTCGCGGGCGATGTGCGCGATCTCCGCGGGCAGCTCCGCGCCGCCCTCGGAGTAGGACAGACCACCGAACATCCGCTGGTCCACAAAACGGACCTCTCCGCCGTCGTCGGCGAACCGGAACCGGACCCGCAGGTGGGGTTCGTCGGGCGCGCCGACCGGCTGGACCCGGAACTGGCCACTCATCCCGAGGTGGGTGAGGACGGCGTCGCCGGAGGTCAGCGGCAGCCACAGGTACTTGCCGCGCCGCGCGGGCTCGGCGAACACCTGACCCTTGAGGCGGGAGACGAAATCCGCCGGACCGGCGGCATGCCTCCGCACCGGGCGCGGGTGCAGCACCTCGACGGACTCGATGGTCCGCCCGGTGCTGAAGGCGGCCAGACCGCGCCGTACGACCTCTACCTCAGGGAGCTCTGGCACCTCAGGTCGGTCAGGCCTGCGAGGGGTCGACGCTGTCGGGATGCGCGGCGCGCAGGGCCTTCCAGGCGGTTTCGGCGGCCTGCTGCTCGGCTTCCTTCTTGCTCCGGCCGATGCCGTGACCGTAGGTGTCGGAGCCGATCCGGACCCGAGCCTCGAACGTCTTCGCGTGGTCCGGCCCGGACTCCGCGATCACGTACTCGGGGACGCCGACACCGAGCTGGGCGACCAGCTCCTGCAGCGACGTCTTCCAGTCCAGGCCGGCGCCGAGCCGGGCCGACGACTCCATCAGGTCGTCGAACAGCCGGTGCACCACCCCGCCCGCGACCTCGAAGCCACGGTCCAGGTAGACGGCGCCGATCAGAGCCTCGACACAGTCGGCCAGGATCGACGACTTGTCGCGACCGCCGGTGGCCTCTTCGCCGCGGCCGAGCCGCAGGTACTTGCCGAGCTTGAGCTCGCGGGCGACACCCGCGAGCGCACGCATGTTGACCACCGCGGCCCGTAGCTTGGCCAGCCGGCCCTCGGACAGGTCCGGGTGGTTCCGGAACAACGACTCCGTGACGATGACGCCGAGCACGGAGTCCCCGAGGAACTCCAGCCGCTCGTTCGTCGGCAGCCCACCGTTCTCGTACGCGTACGAGCGGTGGGTGAAGGCGTGCTCCAGTAGTTCGTCAGCCAGCGATACGCCGAGCCGCTGGTTCAGCTCGGCGTAGAGCCCCGTTTCGTTGACCGAATTCACTGACTGGTGCCGTTTAGCTCTCGACGACCTGGCGACGCTCGCCCTTGGCGCCGTACTGGCCGCAGTTCGGGCAGACGGTGTGCGGCAGGTGCTTCGCGCGGCAGGCGGGGTTCACGCAGGTCACGAGCGTGGGGGCGCTGGTCTTCCACTGCGCCCGGCGGCTACGGGTGTTGCTGCGCGACATCTTCCGCTTCGGAACGGCCACGGTTATGACTCCTCGGTTCGGCCGGAGGCTGGTGGACCCGGCCGGCATCTGGGTTAGCTCGGTCTGACGTGTTCGGTACTGCTCGATAGTGCTCGATACTGCGGGTGGTGCGGTGGAGCTGTTCAGTTGTCCCGCTCGGTGGTGTCGAGCAGTCCGCCGAGGGCGGCCCAGCGGGGGTCGGTCCGCTCCGCGTGCGTGTGGCCGGGCTCGTCCGCCAGGCGCACCCCGCAGTCGGGGCACAGTCCCGGACAGTCGTCCGTACACAACGGCTGGAACGGCAGTGCGAGCACCACCTGGTCCCTCAGCACCGGCTCGAGGTCGATCAGATCGCCCTCCATCCGGCTGGCCTCGTCCGGCTCGGCGTCGCTCTCCGGGTAGACGTACAGCTCCTGGACGTCAGCGAGGAACTCGTCCTCGATATCGACCAGGCACCGCGCGCACTCCCCGACCAGACGGCCACGGGCCGTACCGGTGACGAGCACCCCTTCGACGACTGATTCCAGCCGAAGATCGAACTGGATCGGATCGTCTTGAGGTACGCCGATCACGTCGATCCCGAGATCTACCGGCGCCGGCGCCGTGAAGGTGACTTCGCGTTGGGACCCGGCGCGGCGTGTCAGCTCGTGCGTGTCGATCACGAGGGGGGACCGCGGGTCCAAGACGCTCAGAGCAAACCTTTCAGCGTGGGCAGGCATGAACTCGGTCTCGTCGAGACCGGTTGTCAAGACTACCAACTCCCCGGCGTACCGCCCAATTCGGGGCTGGTCGGCGAGCTGTCAGAGCGCGTTCAGTAGCCGGGTGTGCACGGCCGGTGTCACGAAGGTGCTGACGTCGCCGCCGAGGCGGGCGATCTCCTTGACCCAGCTGGAGGAGATGAAAGCGTTCTCCGGAGCCGTCGGCAGGAACACCGTGTCGACGCCGCTCATCCGCCGGTTCAGCTGCGCCATCTGCAGCTCGTAGTCGTAGTCCGCGGCCGAGCGCAGGCCCTTGACGATCACCCCGGCGCCCTCGGCGCGGCAGTAGTCGACCAGCAGTCCCTCGAAACTGCCGACGCGGACGTTCGGGAACGGCGCCACCAGTTCGGTGAGCATCTCGATCCGCTCCTGCGGGCCGAAGAGCCGGTTCTTCGACTGGTTCACGCCGGTGGCCACGATCAGCTCGTCGAAGGCGTCCGCCGCCCGGGTGACGATGTCGAGGTGCCCGACGGTGGGCGGATCGAAGGTCCCCGGGAAGACCGCTTTAGCCATGGCGGTGACCGTACCAAAGCCGCGCCTCGCCGTACTTGCGGTCCCGCAGCGCGGCGAACCCCGCGGGCCAGTCCCACGGCTCGCGCTTACCGCGTTCGACGACCACGACGGCGTCGTCGGCGAGCCAGCCGTGCGCGGCCAGCTCGGCGAGCACGTCCTGGAGCTCGGTGGTTTCCAGCTTGTACGGCGGGTCCGCGAAGACCAGATCGAACACCGCCGGCGGCGCGCCGGACGCCACCTTCTCGACCGGCCGGGTGAGCAGCTTCGCGCCGGGCAGGGCGACGGCCTTGATGTTGCCGGCGATCACGTCGGCGGCTTTGCGGTCGGACTCGACCAGGACGGCCGTCGCGGCCCCTCGGGACAGCGCCTCCAGCCCGATCGCGCCGGAACCGGCGTACAGGTCGAGAACCGCGAGCCCGTCGAAGCTGCCGAACTCCGACTCCAGCGACGAGAACAGCGCCTCCCGCACCCGATCCGCCGTCGGCCGCGTCCCACTCCCCGCCGGTACGTCGATCCGCCTGCCACCAGCGGCCCCGCCGATGATTCGGGTCAAGTCTTCTCCAGGTACTCGGTGGATTCGGACGCCAGCGCGTCGTGGACGGCTGCCCGCAGCGCCGGATACTCGGCCAGGTCGGCGTCGACGGAGACGATCGAGTGCGCCACGTGCCGGGCCGCGAGGATGACGTCCTCGTCGCGCAGCACGCTGAGCTGCTTCAGGCTGCTGCGCCGGCCGGACTGGGCGACACCGAGCACGTCGCCCTCGCGCCGGGTCTCGAGGTCGATCCGGGACAGTTCGAACCCGTCGGTCGTCGACGCGACCGCGTCCAGCCGCCCGTACGGCTTCGAACCGGTCCACAGGTCCGTGACCAGCAGGCAGAGCCCAGGCACCTTGCCGCGCCCGACCCGCCCGCGCAGCTGGTGCAGCTGCGAGATGCCGAACCGGTCGGCGTCCATGATCACCATCGTCGACGCGTTCGGTACGTCGACGCCGACCTCGATCACCGTGGTCGCGATCAGGACGTCGATGTCACCGGCCGCGAACCGGGACATGACCGCGTCCTTCTCGTCGGCGGGCAGCCTGCCGTGCAGCACCTCGACACGCAGATCCGGCAGGATCTGCGCGAGCGCCTCGGACACCTGCAGTACCGAGATCGGCGGCCGGGACGGCTTCTTGCCCTCCTCGTCGCCGGCCACCAGCTCGCCTTCCTCGTCGGCGGCGTTCTTGACCTCGTCGCCGATCCGCGGGCACACGACGTACACCTGGTGGCCCTTGCCGACCTCTTCACGGACCCGCGCCCAGGCCCGCTGCAGCCAGTCGGGCCGCTCCTTGGCCGGGACCACGGACGACTGGATCGGCGACCGGCCGGCCGGCAGCTGCGTCAGCGTGGAGACCGCCAGATCACCGAACACGGTCATCGCGACGGTCCGCGGGATCGGCGTTGCGGTCATCACCAGCACGTGCGGGGTGTTGTCGCCGGATTTCGCGCTCAGCGCCGCCCGCTGCTCGACACCGAAACGGTGCTGCTCGTCGACCACCACGAGCCCGAGGTCGGCGAACTGGACCTTGTCCTCGAGCAGCGCGTGCGTGCCGACCACGATCCCGGCGGCGCCGCTCGCGGCGTCGAGCATCGCCGTACGGCGGGACGCCGCGTTCAGCGAACCGGTGAGCAGGGCGACCTTCGTGGCGTTGTCCGCGCCACCGAGCATGCCCTGCTCGGCCAGGTCGCCGAGCAACTTGGTCAGCGTCTTGTGATGCTGAACCGCGAGCACCTCGGTCGGTGCGAGCAGCGCTGCCTGACCGCCGTTGTCGACGACGGACAGCATCGCCCGCAGCGCGACCACAGTCTTGCCGGAGCCGACTTCGCCCTGCAGCAGCCGGTGCATCGGGTGCGGCCGGGCCAGATCGGCGAAGATCTCCTCGCCCACCTCGGTCTGCCCTTCGGTCAGCGCGAACGGCAGCCGCTCGTCGAACGCGTCCAGCAGACCGCCCGGAACGCGTGGCCGCGGCACGGCCTTCAGCGAGTCGGTGACCGCTCGACGCTGGGCGAGGATCGTCTGCATCACCAGCGCCTCCTCGAACCGGAACCGCTGCTGCGCGTCGTGGATGTCCTTCTCGGTGTCCGGGAGATGTACCTTCTGCAGGGCTGCACGCAGACCGAGCAGCTTCTCGTTGCGCAGCACCAGGTCCGGGATCGGGTCGTCGACCCGATCGTCGAGGCTGTCCAGGACGATCTTCACCGCCCGCTCGATCGTTGACGTCGGCAACTTCGCGGCCGCCGGGTAGATCGGGCGGAACGGCCGGGCCCGGCGTTCGATCTCGGCCTCGGTGAGGTTCTCGTCCTCGAGCACCTCGGTCCCCGGGTTCTTCAGCTGCATGGTGGTGCGGAACATCGTCACCTCGCCCCAGAACAGGGCGGCGGTGCCGGGGGTCAGCTTGGTCACCAGCCAGGGCTGGTTGAAGAACGCGAGCTCGATGTCGTTGCGGCCGTCGGTGACCACGACCTTGGTGATGGTCCGCTGCTTGCGGAACTTGTGGGCGTCCTCGGGCGCGATGTCGCGCTTGGTGTCCAGCGTCCGCGCGGACACCCTTTTGACCCGGCCGCTGATCGTGGCCAGCTCGCCGACCTCGAGCTCGTCGAACGGCGTCAGCTCGCCTTTCTTCAGGTACCGCCGGGGATAGTGCCGCAGCAACGCGCCGACGGTCTCGATCCCGAAGGCCTCGGCGAGGCTCTTGGCCGCCTTCGCCCCGACGAAGTCGCGGAGCTTGCGGTCCATGTCGGACTTCATCTCACCACCGTTTGTTCCACACCGTTATTCCACCCCGATGAGCAGCGGGTACCTGTCCTGCCCTCCGTCGTACACCATGACGTCGACATCTTTGCGGTGCCGGCGGACGTGTCGCTCGACCGCCCCGGCCAGCGCGGGGTCGGCGTCGCGGCCGGTGACGATCGTGAGCAGCTCGCCACCGCCGCCGAGCAGCCGGTCGACGACGGCGACAGCGGCGGATTCGAGGTCCTCGGTGATCAGCGCGAAGTCGCCGTCGACCACGCCGAGCGCGTCGCCGATCCGGCAGCGGCCGGCCATCGTCCAGGCGTCCTTGACCGCGATGGTGACGGCGCCGTGCCGGGTCTGACCGGCCGCCGCGGAGAGGTGCACGACGTCGTCGTCGAAGCTGCGCCCGGGGTCGTGGACGGCGATCGCGGCCAGGCCCTGCACCTGCGCGCGGGTCGGGATCACCGCGACCCGGACGCCGTCCTGGCGGGCCGCGGTCGCAGCGGCCTCGGCGACCGCGATCGAATCGCTGTCGTTGGGCAGGATCACGATCTCGGGCGCCTGCGACTGCTCGATCGCCTGCAACAGTTCGCCGGTCGAGCAGCGCCGGCCGGGGCCGCCGCGGATGATCCGGGCACCGGCCTCGGTGAACAGCTCGGCCAGCCCGTCCCCGGCGACGACCGCGATCACCGCGCGACCAGGCGCCGGTTCGTGGTGATGCAACTGGTCGTCGAAATGCGTCACCCGGATCCGGTGCGGGCGGCCGATGTCGATGCCGTGCTCGATCGCCGTACCCACGTCGTCGGTGTGCACATGGACGTTCCACAACCCGTCGCCGCCGACCACGACGACCGAGTCGCCGAGACCGGCCAGCGCCTGGCGGAAGTCGGCGATCTTGTCGTCGGGCGCGTCGAGCAGATACATCACCTCGTACGCCGGCCCCTCCTGACTCTCAGCGCCGTCCCCCTGCGGTTCGACCCGCGCCGGTACGTCGACGCGCACGTGCCGCCCGGTGAGTACGGACTCCATCGCGCCGAGGATGACCACCAGGCCCGCTCCCCCGGCGTCGACGACGCCCGCGCGACGCAGTACGTCGAGCTGCTCGGTCGTCCGGCTCAGGGCCTGGCGGGCGGACGCGACGGCAGCCAGGCAGACGTCCGCGAGGCTCTTGCCGTCGTTCGCCGCGGTCATCGCGCCGGTCGCGGCCGCGCGGGCGACGGTCAGCATGGTGCCCTCGACCGGTTGCGCGACTGCGCCGTACGCGGCGTCGGCGGCGTACTTGAGCGCGTCGGCGAAGGCGGCCGCCTCACTCATCCGGAGATCGGTGAGAACGCCCGGGGTCTTCGCGTCGTGGGGCAGGTTCTCGTCGAGCCGGAGGCCGCAGGCGCGGATCAGCTGCGAGGTGATCACCCCGGAGTTCCCGCGGGCGCCGAGCAGCGCGCCGCGGCCGAACGCCTGGATCGCCTCGGTGAAGGTCAGCTCGCCCTTGGGCAGCGCGTCGCAGGCGGCTTCCCAGGTCAGGTAGAGGTTGGTACCGGTGTCGCCGTCGGGAACCGGGTACACGTTCAGCTCGTCGATCTCGGTCCGCGCCCGCGCGAGATCGGCCAGGGCGGTCCGGGCCCAGGCCCGCAGCACGTCGACGCTCAGTTCCTCCACGCCCGGAAGGCTAACGCGTAGGGTTCCCGGGTGAGCGGTGGCAGGAGTGTGTTGTTCTCGGCGGCGTCCGACAGCTACGAGTTGGCCGTCCGGGAGATCCGGGGCGAATTCGGGCGCGACGTACGGATCCAGCGGGTCGGCGCGGAGCTCGGGCGGATGGACGGGCCGTCGGTACGGGAGGTCGCCGCAGCGTGCGACACGGGGCGGATCATGTTCGTCCGGCACCTGACCGTGGAGATCGCGAGCTTCGAGGAACTGCCGCCGGAACACGAACTGGCCGCGCTCGTCCTGGGCGAGCTGCCCGAGTACCCGAAGGCGCTGGCCGTCCAGGCCTGGACCGACGGCGCGGGCACCGGCGGGTCGTCGTACCACCGGCTGGAGGAGGCGCTGACCGGTCGCGGGGTGACCGTGACGCGGGCCGGTCAGGAGTACGTCGTCTCGTGTGTCGGCACGCGGAAGGCGGTGCTGCTCGGGCTGAACCGGCGCGAGGACAGCCTGTCGGACTGGCCGGGTGGGCGGATGCGGTTGGCTCGAGGTGAGGAGCGGGTGTCGCGGTCGGAGTTCAAGCTGGAGGAGGCGATCGCGACCTTCGGGCTCGAACTGCCGGCGCACGGGAAGGCCGTCGATCTGGGCGCCTCGCCGGGTGGATGGACGCGGATCCTGCGTCGGCACGGTCAGGAGGTGTGGTCGGTCGATCCCGGCTCGCTCGACCCGCGGCTTCGTGGGGACCGCCGGATCCATCACGAGGCGACGACAGCCGGCCGGTTCTTCGCGGCGAACACCGTCCGCTTCGACGTGGTCGTGAACGACATGCGGATGGACCAGGTGACGAGCGCGCGGATGATGCTCGACGCGGCCGATCACCTGCGCCGCGGCGGCCTCGCGATCGTCACGCTGAAGGGCGGCGGTCGCAACCCGCTGGACGGCGCCCGTCGCGGCCTCCAGGTCCTCGGCGAGCGGTACGACGTACTGCACGCCCGCCAACTGCACCACAACCGCAACGAGATCACCGTCATCGCCCACCGCCGCTAGCCACCGGCCGCCACCTACTCAACCGCCAGCCACCCGCCGTCACCAGCGACATACCGCCGCGACCGCCACCACCAGCTACGCGCCGCCACCACCACCAGTTACGCGCTGCCACGAACCACCACCACCAGTTACGCGCTGCCACGAACCGCCACCACCAGCCACTCGCCGCCGCGAACCGGTCGCCGCCGCGAACCGCCGGCCGACGCAGGGCGCGCTCAGCCACCACACCCTCCGTCACACACGAGCGGATATCCACTCCTCTTAGGGTTATCCGTTCGTATACCAGCGAAGAACCCCGGCGGCAGCGGATAACCGGGTCCGCTGACTAATGCGTGGGTTGGCTTCTGCACGAGGGGAGATGGTCGCGGGTCGACGGGGTGAGGGATGGCCGGGGCGAGGGGGTGGCGTGCGGGTGATCGGGGT